>NZ_JBFRPJ010000046.1:29637-106715 GCF_041471945.1 Vibrio sp. 10N.261.51.A4 | reverse complement strand
GATTGGTTGTATTGCTTCCAGTTGGTTGTTTTGTAACGAGGTTTAGGCATAAGGCTACGAGAGAGAGTGGTGGTAGCTGATCAGATCGTAGGTTCTTGATTTAGTTCCATTGAATTACGCAACAAAGCCTATAATCGAACAAGAAGGCACAGTGCTCTTGGGTATCTAAGCCCAGTTAACTTTGAAAAACAATATGTCGCTTAATGCGGTGTCCAGTCTAACTGGAGCAGATCACTATGTAAGATCATAGATGAATAGTTAGACAGATTTAATCGAGTGCAAAAAAAAAGCATCACCATACCTTATAAGAAATAGGTCTAGTAATACTTTAATATTGATCAGGTTACCGGTAAGAGCTTATTCTAATACTTGGCCAGGAATGATCAAATCAGGATTTTCAATATCATTACTCTCAATGATCTCTTCTAAATCGAAGCCGAACTTTCTACGTAGTTCATATAACCAATCACCTTCTTGTACGACATAAGGTAATGTCGGCTTAACAGCAACTTCGGATATACTGTTAGACATAGTATCGAAGTCACAGTCCGTATCAGTTGGGTCAGATGTGCAATCCGGAGCTTTCGTAATTTCAAGTGACGAAGGGCGAGGTTCAACTTGGTCAGACTCAATCTTACGCTTGCTGTCATTGAAATAATAAGATAATCCAACCACGGCTTCTCGTTGATTTTGCCCAAAATCATCATTCAACGTTTGATTAAGTGCGATACTCGCACCGAAATATTCATTCAAAGCATACTCAGCAAGGTACTCTATTGTTGGATATTTATCTTCAAATCCGACTCCAACCTTTAAATCAATTTCTTCTCCATCATGTATACTATAAAGCAAACCTAAATCAGGTATGTACTCAGAATCATCTAATAATTTATAATGTTTGATACCTAGATTCAATTGAAGTCGGTTATATTGGTAGAGAAAATAAATAGATTGAGAATTCTCAAACATATCTCCATCAAAATTATAGCCATAGTTTGCCCCTACCCCCAAAATATGAGCAGTTGGCTTCTCAGCAACCGCTGCACCGCTGGTTAGTACTAGAAACATAAAAAAAATATTATTAATTAGTCGGTTCACAGGTTCACCTCATAAACAACATTAAACGACCCTTGGTAATTACCTGAACTGAGTGCATTTCCATCGACATCAAAACTAACATCGTATGCTACATCAACTTTGTTACTACCTTCTCCATTCACTGTAATCACTTCTGAATCAGGAAAAGATACGGTATTAAGTACTCCGTCTTGGACAATCATCTTGTCAGGGCTTTCGCAGCCAATGGCACACGTGATTGTGTAGGGTATCTTTTCTAGCGAGTTATCAATATTTGTAAGCTCATAGTCACCTGACGTAGGGCTAAATGTCATAATAACGCCTGTAGGTAAAGTCCCTAACAAGCTAACATCATACCTCGTTGTACCAGAGATCCTTTTTGTTGCAGTATCATACTGGGGTTCAATATTCCCGTCTCCAAGTACCGTTAATGATTCAAGGATCGCAGCTTGATAATCAATCGTGATAATTAACGTCTCCGGCACTCTGGTATAAGTCATCGTACCGGTTTGACTTGTAAAAAAGTAAGTGGGTGAAAGGTTAATTGATGCCGTAAAAGTTCCAGATCCAACAGGGGCTGCGAACACATCATTACTGATATTAGGCAAAGCGAAAGCAGGTCGATAAAACTTAAAAGGCTCTATTCGGCTTGTTGCTGTGTAACCCATTCGCGACACACACAAAGTCGACTCTTGGCCCACTTTCGCACTCGAACCACTTATATTTGTAGCTGCACACTCATTGGCAACTCCCATTCCCACATTTGACCCGTAGTCTTTTGATGTGAAATAACTAGCCGAGCTACCCAAATTATACTCAACGCCTAACAACTCCAGGCTGGTGTTAAAACTTTCGCCTGTAGAATGATTAACAAAGCTAACGTTATTAACGGGTTGGTTATCCATCGTTGCGGGATACCACTCTGCCGTTGGTTGCTCTTGCGCTATCGTCCATGCAGATGGAGATATAGCTTCACTACCGAAATAACTATTTGGCGCCGCATTGTTCCAAACCACAGAGTTGTTTGCTGTAATCGTTCCGTATACATCTGCAGCATGGCTACTATCTAAAGCCGTGAATAATAGCGCTATACTAATTAGGCTATTTCTTTTTAATAGTGATATTTTTGTTATAACTGTAATCATGGTTGGCTACCTTAACGGATAACGAATCGACATTTTGCAGGCCTTCTGCTAATTTTATGGTTTTCTTTCGACCAGATAGTATTGTATTAGTTTGTTTACATTTGTTACTAACATAATTCGGTTTACAGTTATCAAACTGTATGTAGAAAAATGTGTTACCATTATTTTCCACATAAACTTCTGAACCGTTATATTTAACTTTGTAGTCAACATTAGTATTTTTTGCAGGTACAATATAATAAGGAGCATAACCATAATTAATACCAATTATACTTTCTTTTTTATCTCCATCGATAACGCTAGGCATGAAAGTCACTTGATAAACTTTGTCCTTCTCTAAATCATCACAATTAACCTGACATAAATTCTTTACTGATACACGACGTCTTTCCCCCGGATTTAATATCAGTTTATTGGGTAATAGCGCAAGATCCCATAAAGGTAAATTATCTTTTGTTAGCTCTACCTTTTCTAACTCTCCGTTTTCAACCTTTACTTGGCTAACGTTACCTTTTATATATTCAGGTTCAGTTTTCGAACTAGTCAGAGTAAAAACTCCATTACCATCTTCTCCAGCTATAAGAAGCATTTTATCTATGCTAAATGCATGGCTAAAAGAGGTCGTCATTAATAGTATCGAAGTAAATATTACACGTTGCATAATTTTCTCTATGTTAGTTATAAGCATATGGCGTCATCTCCATATGAACTGCATAATTAATGAGTTCATCAACATACAGTTTGTTTGCCGTAGTTAGTTGCTCAGGAGACTTAGCGAATATATACAAATAACCGCCAAGCTTTTTGTTTATAATTTCAACACCTGAGTTGTTCAGTTTGTTCTGATAGTTCAATACAATATTACTATCCTTGTATTGCCCTAAGTAGTAATAATAAACACCATCAACTAGGGCTATCTGATAACCTTCACTATTTTCTTCGAATGATGGCATACAGAAGTTATTACCTAAATTCAAATTATTAACCGATGATAACTCCGGTATTACACATTGGTTTTCCTTAGATATAATTTTGTAAGGTTGTTTATCTTTCACCTTAAATTGATACACACCTTCAACAAGCTTGTCAGTAGAAACACAACCTCCACCGATACATTCAACTCCGTCTATTGGATTTCCATTTATATCACTAAACGTCGATATAAATGATTTCAACTCAGACAACGACGTATCCAAACGGATAACAGTTCCTGGATAACTAGTAGCCGACGTATAAGACTCACCATTGTTGTAAAAATCAGAGGCTTCCGTATCAAGCTTGAATTCATATTCATAGAACTCTTTTAATGGATATACCGTCAAAGCATCTCCACTAACATAAGCATTGCTTTGTTTTCCATTCTGCTCGGAGTTAACTACCGCCAAGAATTTTCCATCCGAAGACAGTTCCCCTGTATCATTATTCGAAATAAAATAAGAAGATGACTTTTCACTCGTAAACTCTATTCCTTGAGAAGTTATGATATTACTTGTACCAATATATGCAGAAACACTTGTATTGCTACTTGAATTGATATAGGTATAAGAGTTTG
Organism: Vibrio sp. 10N.261.51.A4; assembly: GCF_041471945.1. NCBI lineage: Bacteria > Pseudomonadati > Pseudomonadota > Gammaproteobacteria > Vibrionales > Vibrionaceae > Vibrio > Vibrio sp. 10N.261.51.A4. The sequence goes on along the minus strand of NZ_JBFRPJ010000046.1, from coordinate 102,941 downwards.
AGTCAATATATTTATTCTTATAATTTGCAGACAATGATAAATCGGCACTGCTTTGGTCTTCAGTAGAATCTTGATAATAAAGTCCCGCAGAGCTTGATACATTTAGATTGTTTCTGTTAATTAGACTACTTGAGACTGTATCTCTATGCGATAGCGCAACATCACCACTATCATCTATTTGTGCTTGTGTACTATGTGTGTATGTGTTTTCCTGGCCTATTGGAATAATTATTGAGGCCATAACACCATAATTTATATCGCTCGATTCACTTGCTGATAACTCTAAGTTCACCTTTGAGTCAAGTGGTAATGATGATATCTGCACGCCACTTCTTGCAGACCAACTTTCTGATTCATTATTATAACCATTACTAAAATCTTTATATTGGTTTTTTGTTAATATACCCGATATATATGATGATATATTTCTCGTTAAGTACTTGTTGTAATTTACTGATAATGACGTATAGTTCGAGTTACTGAATAAAAGTTGAGACAAACTAATATCTCCAATACTATTATCATTTTCACTGTCAAATTTTGTGTAAGATACACTTAAGTTATAAATCCCCACATCAAAATTATAAAAACTAGATCCATCGTCAAATAATCCTGTTACTGCCGATATTCTGGACACTTCCCCTAAAGATAAGTGACCACCAACATAATTATAATTATCTTCCCCTGTAATAAACGAACCTGCACCCAGTGCAAAAAAATCCGTAACTTGATAGCTCAATTTCCCATTGGTGAACATTGGACTTTCATAATTATCATAAGCAAAGTTGATGGATTTCTGGTCAAAATCGTCCTCTAGTCCCGTATTCGTCAGGTCTCTTGATAAATAACCGGCTGTAATATGATAATCTAGTTCGCCGGTTTTAATCGACGAAGAGCTTGTATTGACTATCAACCTATCTTCTGTGTAAAACTCTTCACTGCCATCAAATATTCGAATTGTCGCAGTATAAGTACCAAATGGTAGCTCGTTATAGTCAAAGTATTCTTGCCCTGCATCCACATTACGACTTAATAGAACACGGCCTCTATCATCATTAATTTCTAGTCGACCAGCTCTTGAAATGTTCAAATATACTCGTCTAGAATTAGAAGATGATTTTTTTACTAGCTCTCTCGTCGATCCAATCGACAACATGTAACCAGAAGTTTTGCTGCCATTTTCTAAAAACTGAGTACTATTCCAAGGGCGTTCTTGGTATTTATACCCGACAGAGAAACGAGTATTACCACCAACATAGTTATACGATGAGTCATCCGAACTGAAACCATTGACATCACTAAAGTTTAGATCATTATGCAAATAGCCATACTTGCCAAAACCTGCATAATTTTCATGTTGATAAGAATAAGACGATGTATAATCAGTGTTGTCGCTATAAGAACCAGATAGATTCAAACCATGTGACATAATGATTGCGTTTTGATCGATCTCTTCTTTTACAAATTTTATTTCTGACTCTTCTATTATCTCAGTTAAGAATTGTGAGTTAACATGAATAATCAATGATTGGCTATCTGGCACATAAACAAAATCATATAAATCAGGTAGTAGACCACATTCACTTCGATAACCTTTACAATCTAGGCTCGATTCAACCCCATTTACCAGTGTTGTTGCCATCGCATCGCTAACATCTTTCTCAATACCAAGTTCATTCGCCAATGCTTGTGCTACAAGTTGTTTTTGTGAAGTGGGAATTCTTACTTCATCACCCGAGATGAAAGCTTCCGAATAGAATAATTTGTTGTTATCAGCCGAGAGAATTAGTGGCATTCTTATCAACTTCTCTTCAAACATATCTTCAAATCCATCTGGAATATTTGCGACGGATTTTGAACTATATATTATGGCCAAGAAAAATATGATAATTAAGTTTAAACCAAACCAAAGTCTAATAAACATTATAGTTGAAGCTCCACATTGAACGTAATACGACCATTGCAATCTAATGGCTCATCACTCGGTATATTTTTATTTGTCACTAATTCAAATTCATTGGTAGAGTTTTCATATTCAGTATTTTTAATATTATTAAATTCAAAGTTTGGTATATCTGAAATATCAGAGTAATGTTTTCTATCGATATAGAGATCGACAAAATCATCATACATAGTCTCACCGCTATCGTTGAAAACACATTTAGAAGTGAACTCTGATATGTTATAACTGTATTCAAACGAATCCCCAGAGCTTGTTGGTATATTCGTTCTAATATAAGAATAAAAACGCCCATTTAGAAAGGTTTCGTTCTCACCATCATACTTCAGTGCAATAAACTCATCAGATAAATCTACATTTATAGAATAGTCATACAAATTCGCTCTATTTATTTGTGTATTTACTGGAAATGAATAGCTTTCATAGCCAAAGCTATTGAAACTAAAAATAACAAGCAATAATAGAAAGAAATAATTTATATAGATATTCATTTTCATCAGCCTCGAAAAACAAGGCACTTAATTAATTAAGTGCCTATCAAATAATGAGATTTTTTCTTATGGCAAAGTTGCAATCATATCAACGTTAACGATAACTTCTGTACCAGCAATATCATCTGGAGTTGAGTGTGCTGTATCGTTAGCAACATACAGTTGAATCGTATCGCCTGCTGAAAGTTGAGTTGAAGCTAAGTAGTCAGCTGCAGTAAGTTCCGTCGCTGAAAGGTTATCGCCGACGACAATGTTAGGCTGTACTTCACCCATTGAAGCTGGAAGCACATTTACTTGTGATACCGTCCAGTTAGCTGGAGTTAAAGCCCCAAGCACAGCCCCCGTGTAGTCATGCGCTTCCAAAACAACTGCTTTAGTCGTTGCGAACGTACCGTCAGCGTTCACCTGTAACGTACCAACAAAAGAAGCAGGGTCTTCACTACCGCCCGCACCAGTAACAAGGATGTCACCGTTGGATACAAAACCAGGAACAAAGCCGCTGAATACTACAGAACCAATAGAGGTATCGCCAGGTGCAGAAAAAGCTGGAACAGATGTAATTGCAGATAGCAGTGTAATAAGTGTTAGTTTTTTCACTTTTATTTCCTTCGATATATTCATAATATGATTAGTTAGCCCCTTGCTAACTTCGGGTGTATGATATGCAATGAATAAACGTTTTGGTTAGCAAGTAAAGAAAAGTGACCTTACGATATGCCTAGTGGATATTTGAGCAAGAAAACCATTCACCTAAAAAATAACCTAGGCATTTAATTCCTTAGGTTACTCATTCGCTAATTTAGTAACTGGTATTAGATCCCACCTTCGGTCTTATCTTATAAAAGTAGTTATTCACATGAACAACCCCACTTCAATATAAATACTAGAGACGTATAACAGTTTGAGTTTTAACTTATATCATTGCTAATAGCGCCAGCTGTCAACTAGGCACTCACCAGTGCCAGATACTAGCTCGTGCTAATTTAAAGTGATTTAGCCTTGTTAGAATACGCAAATAAATAATGGGCTGTGCTCTCTTTGCTTAATTCCCATAACATTCACTAATGAGTATTAAATACATGATGAGAATAAGTACATACGCACCTTTTCATAAATTTTCCCTGTCAGTAGCGATATCATTGGCGCTGTTTGGGTGTGGTGCATCTAGCGACGAAGCGACTACTAACTCCAAACCCGAATCTCCAACATCAGGAGATACCCTTTACTATGCTCAGGATGTAATTCGTCAAAGCACTCCCACAAATACCTTTTTTGTTGATTTGTCGAATAATATGGAGTCATCTGATGATTCGTCAGTTACATTAACGACAGTTACGTCTTTGAATAATAGCTATGATTGTAATGTTGTATCCCAAAATGCCAATGGCTTCACCATTAGCGCTCAAAGTGCAAAAGTGTGCGACTACCGCTATCGAGTTGGCGCTGCGCTACCTTCTGACATCGCTATGAGCTCCCATAGTAACCATGGAGAGGCGCGTATTAGCGCTACTTCAGCAACATCAGGAGATGGTTTTGCTGAAGCGACAGTTCGTGCGGCTGTCGGTGAGTCAACTGAGCAACTTACACCGATTTCAGGACTAACCTCCTCTTTCACATCTGTACAAATAGATATCGCTAAAGAGCTTGGGAACGCGGGGTACTCTCTAGACACAAGCACATATGCATTAGCAACCACGGTTACATTGCCTAATGGTGATGCGACAAATTCAACTGCTATTGCAAACACATCAACTAATACGATTGATTACACCCCAGGAGATGGCATACCAAGCGGCGTAGAACGCATCCTATATAGCTATAGTGATGGTTCAAGTGTGTTAGCTGGTAGTATTGATATCGCGGTCTCAACAGACACAAACAGTGCACCAACAGCAGAATCTCGTAGGAAAATCAGTTATATAGATCCAGACTCTGGTGACGAGGTAGCTAAAATTCCTTATGGTAAACAATTAAGGTTCAATGTTACGGATCTTATAAGTGACCCTGACGGTGATACTCTTCATCTCGTTGACATATACAGCTTTGGTGCAACCATCTTAATTCCAAACGATGCCAACAACGATGGTAATCTTTTCAATGATACTGAGTTTGATTTCACTAGTACCCAACCTGGAGAAACATCTGTGTCCTATGTTGTGTCTGATGGAAAAGGGGGCTATGCCACAGGAATTTTGCAAGGTTACGTCGGTAACCCATATGAGCCAATCGTCTCAGGGAATATCTACCTACCACCGTTGATGTACGCAGATGCTAAAGATGCTGAAATCATCGCCACACCTCAAGTTGGTAACGGTACTACCGCTTTAAATGGTATCACCACGGCTTCTCACGATTGGCACACTGCTAATCACTTGTGCCAAGCTAGAGGAGCACGATTGCCAACGGTGACGGAACTTCGAAGCCTATATGATGATGGCAATACTAGTGGCCGTTTGTTTACTAATCACAACTGGCCAATTGACGTTAGCTACTGGGCTAGTAACCAAGGAGCAAGTGGAACTAGCTATCATCATTCCGTAAACATGGCAGATAGAGTTGTTAGTACATATGATGCCAATTCGAGTGTTCGATTTGCTGCTTGCGTCGATGCAACACCTCTAGGGTATCCAGTTAAATTCCTTGGTGATGACATTGGTAATGATTATCTATTTGATACTCGTATCAATGCTCAAGTGACGTTTGGCTGTGGGTTTATTGTAGATTCTATCTCGCAGGTAGGAGGTGCTCATATTGGAGGCACTGGCGGAGCCAAACATACAATAAACGTTGCTGACATAGGTAGAGTTAGAGCTGTCTGGGGACCCACAGAGTTTGGGTCTGGAAACGATATGTCTCGACTCTTTCTATATAATAAATCTGGTGGCTTACTGTTAACCTGTGGTAGCAAATCTTACTCAGGTCACTATAGCGATGAATATACTCTAACCGCAGATGAGCAGTTAACAGGCTTTAGGGCCACAGGAGACAGCTACCTAAATGGATTAGAGCTTTGGGTTGATACCGAATAATCCTAAGACGCTAGCGTTAAACTAGTTATTCGTAACTAGTTTAACGCTAGACTGCACACTATTTATGTTTCAATTTAAACAATTTCAACTCAAACCTCACTATTACATCCAATCTAACTTTAGTCGAACTGGCAGGCATTAAACACTTGATACTAGGCTAGTATCTTGAGATGTTTAGCTTTCTATTTTGGTACATTAAGGCAGCAATGCCGTAACACTCTCGAGACGTTCTATAATATGAACACGTTTACCGCATTGAACTTTCATTGAATAAAAAGGATTTATCATGAACAAACTCGTCATTATCATCTTATGTGTACTGCTTCCGCCTGTTGGCGTGTTCTTCGCTCGCGGCGCCGGGAAAGATTTGGTGATTAATATCATTCTTACTTTCTTCTTCTGGGTTCCAGGAATGATCCATGGTCTGTGGGTAGCCACCCGCTAACCCTTATTAACAAATAGATACCGAATAAAATATCCATAAAAACAAGCTCCTAGCCATGAAGAGTTAAAAATAGGATGAAATGAAAGTACTTTTCCACTATCATCCTGTCGCCTAAACGTAAGCGATTGCTTTCACAGATTTCGCTGAGTTTAGGCTCCAACTACATAACACTTCAAATGGTGGGAGCCTTCAATGACACAACTTACGATTACTCGTCCTGACGACTGGCACGTTCATCTACGCGATGGCGAAGTATTAAAAGATACAGTTCGCGATATCAGCCGTTACAATGGTCGAGCGTTAATCATGCCAAATACGATCCCACCGGTAACCGATACCGAAATGGCTCTTGCTTACCGTGAACGCATCATGGCAGAGCAGCCAAGTGAACAATTCCAGCCTCTAATGGCACTTTACCTGACAGACAACACAACACCTGATGAAATTCGTAAAGCGAAAGAATCTGGCGCTGTTGTAGCAGCGAAGCTATACCCTGCTGGCGCAACAACAAACTCTGATTCAGGCGTAACTTCTGCTCAAAAGATTTACCACGTACTAGAAGCAATGCAGGAAGTTGGCATGCTACTTTTGGTACACGGTGAAGTAACGACTCACGATGTTGATATCTTTGACCGTGAGAAGCAGTTCCTGGACACAGTACTTGCACCGATTGTGAACGACTTCCCTAACCTGAAGATTGTTCTAGAGCACATCACAACTGCAGATGCTGCGACTTTCGTGAAGAACGCGAACGACAACGTTGCTGCGACTATCACCGCTCACCACCTGCTTTACAACCGCAACCACATGTTGGTTGGCGGCATTAAGCCACACTTCTACTGCCTTCCTATCCTAAAGCGCAACACGCACCAATTAGCGCTTATCGAAGCGGCAACAAGCGGCAGCAAGAAGTTCTTCTTGGGTACAGACTCTGCACCACACGCTAAAGGTGCAAAAGAGTCAGCGTGTGGTTGTGCAGGTTCTTACACAGCGCACGCTGCGGTTGAACTGTACGCTGAAGTATTCGATTTAGAAGGCAAGATTGAGAACCTAGAAGCATTCGCGAGCCACAATGGCCCAGACTTCTACGGCATGCCACGTAACTCAGATACAATTACGCTCGTTAAAGAAGAGTGGAATGTTGCTGAAACGATGCCTTTCGGTTCAGACATCGTTGTGCCAATCCGTGGCGGCGAGGCGATTGCTTGGTCTGTAAAATAAGCACTTGGGCTGTTAAATAAACACCCTCCATTTAGCGAAAAGGGTCACCATAGTAATTATGGTGACCCTTTTTTGTTTCGATGAAAGACTGTCTTATTCCCAGCAGTAATTTAACGATTACTTACCGCGAATTTTTCCGATAGCAGTCCAAATAGCAACGACAATCAATCCAGATAAAACCCCAATCACACCATTTAATAGCGTTGGTACCACCGCAGTCGCAATCGTATGCCCACTGAAGTCCATAATAATCGGCTCAATTAAGTGATGAATCGCAGGAACGTTGTGCACCACAATACCTCCGCCAACCAAGAACATCGCCGCAGTACCGACCACAGCAAGCGTCTTCATTAACTTGGGCGCAAACGCGACTAGCCCGTTACCCAATTGAGTTTTAATGGTACTCCCATTCGATGTTCGCTGGAGATAGAAACCTAAATCGTCCAACTTCACGATCCCAGCAACTAAGCCATAAACACCAATCGTCATCACAACTGCAATCAAACTCACGACAAGAATCTGAGTGACGATACTTGTACCCGTCACGGTACCCAGAGCTATCACGATGATTTCCGCAGATAATATGAAATCAGTACGAATCGCGCCTGCGACCTTTCTCTTCTCATATTCCTCTATGGATTCGCCAGTACTCGTATCCTCTCCCTTTTCATCATCTTGATGAGAATGAGGAAACAGCTTCTCTAAGATTTTCTCTGCGCCTTCAAAACAAAGAAACAGACCACCAATCAAAAGCAAAGGCATGATCAGCCAAGGAATAAAGGCACTGATCAATAATGCCGCGGGCACCAAAATCAGCTTGTTTTTAAATGAGCCTTTTGCAACCGCCCATACCACTGGGATTTCTCTTTCAGCAGAAACACCGGATACCTGCTGAGCGTTCAGCGCTAAATCATCCCCCAACACGCCAGCGGTTTTTTTAGCTGCCACCTTAGACATCAGTGCGACATCATCCAACACGGTTGCAATGTCATCCAGTAGCGTTAATAAACTTGCTCCAGCCATTTTATGGTCTCTTTTAAGGGATTAAACAATTGATAAAATGTAACACCATCAATCCACTCATCAAAGTTATGAGTCTGTAAAAAATAGAGTCACAAGTTGTGTTTTCTATTGCCGTCTCAGCTAGACAGGACTAGTCTGTCTTCATCTTTCACGAACATAAAAGAAGAAGTATAGATGAAAAGTGAATACTCCTACCCAATCGGTGAGCCTGGAAAAAAATGGCAACAAGCAGAACGTCAAGCATGGTTCGCTCAAAGAACGGTTAAGCGTGAATATCAACAAGAAGTTGTGCCAAAAATCCAAGCACTCGCAGACCGCTTCGACATCGAACAATACGGTGCATTGAGCTACGACGAAGCTCGCTTCCCGCTTTTTGCAATCAAGAGCAAAAACTGGGATGAATCAAAGCCAACGATTCTGGTCACCGGTGGTGTTCACGGTTACGAAACCAGTGGTGTACATGGCGCGATCAAGTTCGCCGCCACTCAAGCAGAACAATACACTGCGCACTTCAACATTGTTGTTGCACCTTGTGTGAGCCCTTGGGGTTATGAAGTGATCAACCGTTGGAACCCAAATGCTGTCGATCCAAACCGCTCTTTCTACGACGGTACGCCAGCAGAAGAATCAGCAAACCTACGTGCATTAGTCGCTTCTTTACCAGAAATCTTGGTTCACGTTGATCTACATGAAACGACAGATTCTGATGAGACAGAATTCCGCCCGGCACTTGCTGCTCGTGATGGCATTGAGTACATCGAAGGCATGATCCCAGACGGTTTCTACACGGTTGGCGATACTGAAAATCCACAGCCTGAGTTCCAAGCGGCGGTAATTGCTTCAGTTGAAAAAGTAACGCACATTGCGCCAGCAGATGCAGACGGCAAGATCATTGGTTCTGAAGTTACCCAACATGGTGTGATTAACTACCCAATGAAGAAGCTTGGGTTATGTGGCGGTGTGACTGATTGTAAGTACGGTACAACCACAGAGGTTTACCCAGACAGCGACAAAGTGACAGACGAAGAGTGTAATGACGCTCAGGTTGCTGCAGTAGTCGGTGCTTTGGATTATGTAATTCAACACGAACTAAACGCGTAAACTAATAGCTAGTAGCTAGTGCACTAGAGCTAAGCCCTAAAACTAAAAAGAGCCACAAGTGACGATTCGCTTGTGGCTCTTTTTTTGTCTCTTTCTCTTACCTATTATTTCTTATCAGGCATAAAAAAGCTCCCTTGCAGTACAAGAGAGCTTTGAAATAACGCTTCCTCTGGAATAAGTCGTTAATTAACTAATGACTTACTCAGCGGCTTAGCTACTTTATTTCGCTGTTTCGCTAACGCTTGTTTGTCCTTTGTCTACTTCAGTCAGTAGACCTTTCAACAAGCTGAAACAACCAATCAGAAGAATGATCGTAAACGGCAGTGCAGCAATGATTGTGATCGATTGCAGTGCTTGGATAGATTGAGTACCACCAATCCACAACATCACCATTGCGATAGCGCCTGAGATAACCGCCCAAACCACTTTCTGTTTAACTGGAACTTCAAGCTTACCGCCCGCCGTCATGCCATCGATAACGATAGAACCTGAGTCTAGTGTTGTAACGAAGAACACGATGATCAGTGCTACAGCGATAACCGATAGAATGCTACCAAACGGGTAAGCGTCTAGCATGTAGAACAAGCTTAGAGATACGTCTGTGATGCCTTGGTCGAGGCCAAGTTGCCCCACATGACTGATCACTTGCTCGATAGCCACGCCACCAAAGATAGACATCCAAGCAGACGTTACCAGTGTTGGGATAATCAATACGCAAAGTAGGAATTCACGAACCGTACGGCCCTTAGAAATACGCGCTACGAACATACCGAAGAATGGTGCATACGCAACCCACCATGCCCAGTAGAATACAGTCCAGCCATGCAGCCATGTTGTGTCTTCACGGCCAGAGCTTTGGCTCAAAGCTACGATATTTTTCACATAGCCCGTTGCCGCCGTTGCCATTGAATCAAGCACAGTTGTGAAGTTCAATACAGCGATAAGACCAAGGAATATGAATGCAATAACCATGTTCAGGTTACTTAGGAACTTAACACCACCGTCCATACCACGTAGTACAGAGATGATCGCCAAGCCCATGATCAGAACGATGATAGATTGCTGAAGGAAGATGTTGTTTTCCAAGCCGAACACGTGGCTAATACCACTTGCTGCTTGTGTACCACCTAAGCCCAATGAAGTCGCAAGGCCAAACAGAGTAACCAGTACGGTTAGTACATCGATTACATCACCAGTTTTGCCCCACACACGCTCACCCAGAATTGGGTAAAACACAGAACGCATTGATAGCGGTAAGCCTTTGTTATAAACAAAGTACGCCAGACAAAGCGCCGTCATGCCATAGATAGCCCATGCATGAAAACCCCAGTGGAATACGGTTGCGCCTAGCGCCAGTTCACGACCAGCGGCTGTGAAAGGTTCTGCGTCTAATGGCGTTCCGAACCAGTTAGTGAAGAACGCAGTTGGCTCTGCAACACCCCAGAAGATAAGTCCAATACCCATACCTGCTGCGAATAACATCGCAATCCAAGATGACATTGAATAGTCCGCCGTCGCGTCTTCACCACCTAAACGGATTTTACCCAACGGTGAAAAAGCAAGAACTACAGCAAACGCTAGCATGATGTTAGCTCCCCACATAAACAGGAAGTCAAACTTTGATAGAACAGCACCCTTAATAGAATCAATTGCAGCTTTAGCATCTGCAGGAGGAAGAGCAAGAAGAGTGATGATGAAGAGAAGAGATAAGCCTACTGAGGCTACGAAGACTGTGTTATGGACATCCATGCCCCATTTACTGACGTTATCTTGACCAACTTGATAGTCAGTAGAATCAATACTGTATTTTTTTGATTTAAAACTCATAAATTATGATGTTCGCATATCCGAATCAACGAATATAAGGACGCTCTCCGTATCCAATTACTACTTGATTGGCTCGCCGAACCGCCTAAATAAAAGGCAATAAAAATCACAATAGTTAGTGACAAATGGACTTACTGGCTCAATCCCAAGGCGCGCATTATAGCACAGCTCAAAGCATTTTGACTGAGTTTTAGCTCAATAGTCACCCAAACCGGAGCTGATAGTGATAGTTAACCCAATAAAAACAGAATAAAATAAAAGAATAAAAACCATCAAATACAACAATTTAAATTAAAATGACGCACCGTAAAATCACATCCAAACTTTTTTCAGATAATTTTAATAATCACCCAATTTACTTATAGCTCTAATAAAAAAGCCCCGCTATAGGGGCGGGGAAAGTTACCAAAGGTAAAAGAGAAATCAGTGTTCAAATGTCAGTGCTGCGTCTCACAGATCAGCACTGCACATTTCAAAGACAGTACGTTAGATTGCGAAGCAAAAACCGAGGTTATAGTCTTCACCATTTTTCGCCGTGAACTCTTTGTCTTCACTTGATGCATTCGGGCGGCCACTTTCATCGCCTTTTACTAAGCTCACCCAGTGACGGATGCCAGAAGAACGGCTCGCCTCAGTTTGACCAAACGTGGTGCATGTCTCTAATTGGATATCTTGAATATCAACCAACTCCAGGCGGCCTGTGCCTTTACGAGCGCCGATTGTCACTTCAACGTGCGTACCGCTTTCATCACGGAATAGTATTGCTGAAGGCTTAGATTTATCACCTGTGTAAGCCACAAAGTGTTTAGCGCGTTTCAGTCCAGTATGTTCGCCATTCTTGAAGTAAACCTGAACGTGTCGGTAATCGATCTCGTAGCTCACTACATCTTCATGTGAACCCGTCTCGAGAGGAAATAGAGTATCAAGCAACTGTTTCGCCATTTTTTGTTTTTCGAATTGCTTGTCTGCTTTCACCATTTCGACGGCAAAGACAGCTTCAGCAATAAATGTTGAATGGTTTCTGTGAAGTTCTGTTTTGTCTAGTGTCAGCATATTCATAGTCTATCCCTCGTACGGCTTTAAATTTCATTTAGGTCAAACATCCCAATAGACCCTTTTCAAAATTGTTCTTTACTGTGTGGTTTCCATGTTTTTCATACTACTGTTATTTTTGAAACAATTTCACAACAAAAATTACACAGTGTGAATTTTACTAAATTGCTTTTTTACACAAACCGGCATTTCGAGCCCCCAGCCCTTTATTTAACTGGGTTGAGGGTTCGGTAGAAACGCGTTTACGTGTTGTTTGAATTTGTGTAATAACCCACCCCAACCAACTTATTGTCGATAACTCGATAGTAAGTGTGCTTAGTTTCCACTTTGCTCGACAGCGGATTTAACCATCGATAAGTGTAAACGCCACGACCATTTTCTTTGGCTAGATTTAACATCTCAGTGAGAATCGGCTTATCGTCAGGGCTTAGAATTTCGTTGTGTGAACGCCCAACAAGCTCAGGAGACACGCCATGCGCGAGCAGTTTTCCAGAGCTCATATCCATCACAAACACATATAAGTCTCCTTCTACAAAACTTCCTTCGGCGTCATTGAACTCCGTTAAACTCTCTTGTTCTGACTCCACTATCGCGGTCATGGCTCTCGCCAATAAATTCTTAGCCTCAGCAGCACTGGAACGTTCTGGGTAATAACCCACAGCGACAATCACATCGCCGACACGCTCAAAGAAAGTCGTTTTCGGCTCACCCATGCGATCGGTTGGGTTGGTCCAGTGATACTTCACTTCACCAAAACCCTTGTGTACCGCTTTGGTAATCATTTCACGGAAAAAAGGATTGCCGTAAACGTCTTGGGTATCCAACACACTGTCGCCCACCAGCACCATGGAAGAACCGCCACTGGCAAGGAATTGGCCATCAATCCCAAGAGCAAACACATAGAGCTCACCGTCTATGTATTCGGCATCACTCATGAAGTCTTTCACGCTGTCGTCACCTTCTTTTTGAACGTGCACCACCGCTTTCGCCAACAAGGTTTTGGCTCTTCTTTCAGCGTCACTGACCACATGTGGCTCAGAAATATCGAGCACATTGACTGGCTTAACCTCTTTCTCGACTTCTGAATGCTCTGCACGCAATCCAATGCCGCTGACCACAGCAAACAAGGCGCAGCCAATAAGGATTATTCTGGATAGATTCATCGTTGTGTCTCCTAATAGCCGACTAAGGACGGTAGCCAAAGCGTGATTTGTGGGAAGAAAGCGATAACGAAAACGCCCACGACAGACGCAAGTACAAAGGGATGGATCTTCGCGGTGATCTGCTCGACCGTAGAGCCCCCAATCCCCGAGGCGACAAAGATATTTTCACCGAGTGGAGGCGTAGCAAAACCTATCGATAGCGTACACACCACCACGATACCAACATGGGTAGGATCGGCGCCCAGCATGTACATGATTGGTAGCAGCACTGGCACAATGATCATGATCGCCGCCAAGGTTTCCATGAACATACCGATGAACAGCAGCAAAGTAATCGTTAGTGCCCACACCATGTACATGTTGTCGGTAAAGCTGAGTAGGGACTCGGCAACCACTACTGGGATTTTTTGCTCAATCAACAAACGTCCGAACACGGTGGCAGCAAAAAGGATTAACAATACACGCCCAGTGATCCATGTGGTGGTCGACAAAGACTTCATCACGCTTTTGAACGATAATTCTCGGTGAATAAACACACCCACAAATAGCGAATAAAAAATCGCCACAACCGCAGACTCTGTTGGTGTGAACATACCGCTGTAGATACCACCAAGAATCAGGAATGGCGCTAATATCGACCATAAACCGCGACGCAAGTAATGCCTTACATCACCAAACGACCATGTTTCGGTTAACCCTTTATAGCCTTCACGCTTAGCAATAAAATAGTTAGTGACCACTAGCGTCGACGCCATAATGAAACCCGGCACAACCCCAGCAACAAACAGTTTTGGAATAGACAAAGAAGCAAACTGGCCATGCTGAGCAATAGCTTCTGGCGGTGCCATTAATCCCATCGCAGAAATGCCAAAGATAACCAAAGGGATGGATGGCGGAATGATGATGCCCAAGCCACCTGATGCGGCCGTTACTGCCGATGCGTAGCTCTTATCGTAGTCACGCTTAACCATCGCGGGCACCATCAACATGCCTACCGCTGCGGTTGTTGCAGGGCCTGAACCCGAGATAGCGCCAAAGAAAAGACACGCCATTACCGTTGCCGCGCCAAGGCCACCCGTTACTGGGCCAGCTAAGCTTTCGGCGATATCCACCAGACGTTTGGAGATCCCCGCCGCCTCCATTAGTGCGCCAGCAAGAACAAAGGCTGGCAGCGCCATTAATGGGAAGTTACCCACCGAAGTAAACGCAATTTGTACCAAAGCGATGGGATTTTTGTCGAGCAACATATAGGCCGCCATTGAAGCGCCGGCCAGTGATACCGTGATTGGTGCACCCAGAATTAACAGGGTTAAGAAGCCACCAAATAAAATTAGAGTTAAATAGGATTCCATTATTACATCTCTCTATTACGACTATTCTCTGTGATGACTACTGCGCTGACTTTTGTGCCGTCATTTTTCGCAGCTCTTTGACTTCTGGATCTTCGTTGGTTGCGCCTTTGAATAAACGCTCGTAGTTGTTCCAGATAATTCGAATCATCATTAGGGAAAACGCGATAGGTAAAATCATGTAGAAATACTTCATCGGGATGCCTGTGGTTTGAGATTTCCAAAACAGGTTCATTTTGTTAAACACGAAGTCGTAACTGAGGTAAACAAAGTAACCGTTGAAGCAGAGCCATAAGAAGTCAGCGATGGTTTCGCTAACGGTTTGTACGATTGGCGGAAAGAATTTGAAGTGAAAGCTCACTCGGTTATGGGCCGACATTTTGGCCGCTACTACCGCTCCCAAGTAAGCAAACCAAACGAACATGTAAGTGGCCACTTCATCACCCCAAGGTATGGAGTAATCAAAGAACTGACGAGTAATGATTTGTGTGAATAGCAATAGGACAAAGCTTGCGAGCAGCAGACAACATGTATATTCCTCAATGTTGTTTAGGTGCTTTTTTATTGTTTTAGCGACTGACATATAACCTCCAATGTTGATTTCCACATGACAACCAGTCGCTCACGGTCCTAAAAAGATCAGGTACAGAACAGATCAACGAGTACAGCCATGTAAATGCCCTATCTCACTGTTCTATCGCTAGGTGATTAAGTAGCGCAGAACAGCTGATAGGGCGAATCTAATCGTTACTTTCTACCTAGTAACTCAAGAACGTCGTCTAGCTTGTCTTTGCCTCCAATGCTTGAGTAGAACTTAGGCCAAACTGACTTAGTCACCTTGCTGATCCACTCTTGCTCGTTGTCTGCTGGGTCTGTGAATACCATGCCTTTCGCTTGTAGCTCTTCACGGATCTTGTTTTCCGTATTTTCTAGATAAGCAAAACTGTGCTCTGTCGCTTCCTGACCTGCTTCAAGAATGATTTTTTGCATTTCAGGAGTCTGTTGTTGGAAGACCGTTTCACTCACAATTAGAGGTTCCAAAGAGAAAATGTAGCGAATGTTGGTCACGTACTTTTGTACTTCGTTGAATTTCATCGCGTGGACTGTGATGTAAGGGTTATCTTGACCATCTACCACACCTTGTTGCAGGCCAGTGAAAGTCTCAGACCACGCCATTGGTGTTGGGTTTACACCCCATGCTTGGTAAGACGCGATCATGATTTCGTTACGAGGAACACGAATCACTAGACCTTTTAGATCTTCTGGTGAAGCAACAGGCTTTTTCGAGTTAGTCAAAACCCTAAAGCCAGAATAAGCCCAACCGACAATACGAACACCAGCGTCACGAATCGTGTTATCAACTAAATCTTGGCCTACTTGACCTTGAGTCAGTAGCACTGCTTCTTCTGCGCTTTGAATCACGTAAGGCATGGTCAATAGACCAACGGTTGGAGAGAAAGGCGTCACGTTGTTGATCGCCAGTACAGAGAAGTCGAGAAGACCGATTGCTGCGTCGTTTACGGTGTCTTGCTCATTGCCTAATTGGCCATTCGGGAACAGGTCGATTTTCACTTTACCGTCTGTTTTTTGCTCCATCAGTTCAGAGAATGAGGTCGCTAATTCCCACTGCGTACCACCAGCAGCATCGCCGATAGCCATTTTAAAATTCGCTGCTGCCGCGGTATGAGATAGCACCGCTGTTGCTACAATGGTGACACCAGCAATAATTTTATTTTTAATAAATTTCATAGTCTTAACCTTTCCTATCGTACAGACTTCCTGCCTGTACTTTGCTCACAAGGTGACCTGGTACAACTTTACCGGTCGTAGTTCTATTTCCCTATTTTGGAAACAATGTTCGAGTCGCGATTACAGCTTTTCATCCTTTAACGAATACCACTGATAAAGGAACCGCTGCCCCATTCTGCGAAACGGTGCAAACATCTCTGATTCCACCACTTCCCTCACGTTGGGGAACGGAAGTTTTGATTCAAAAATTGGCAAGTCCAACTTGTGGCCTTCACCTGCAATCCACTGAGCGAGGCGCTTACCTGCTTGAGCGGAGTACATCACGCCATTACCGCCATAACCCAGTGCGTAGAAGATGGATTGCTTTGGATTCGGCTGATAGATTCTTGGCATCATGTCGTGGCTAACATCCACCCAGCCCCACCATGAATAATCGATTTTGATTTGATCGAGAGACGGGAATTTTCGAGTTAAATCCGCTCTCAACATGTCTTCGTATTTCTTTTCAGGTGCGTTCTTGCCACTGATGGCACTGCGCGTCCCAATCTGGACTCGGTTATCCGGTAACAGACGGTAGTAATGACGCAGGATTCGGGTATCAGTAATCACCTGATTGGTTTTGAAGTTGCACGCGGCGATTTCGTCTTGAGTTAGCGGACGTGTCACCATCGAATTAGAAAGTACCGGCAACAAGCGATTCTTAAGCTCTGAATGCAAACCTTGGCTAGTGTATCCACCAGTACAAACCCCAACAGAACGTGCCTTCACAACACCGCCGGGCGTTTTCAAGTAGTGCACACCGTTGCGTGTTTCCCACCCCATTACAGGGCTTGCTGGGTGAACTTTTACTCCGAGTGCTCTCGCCTTTCTTAGATAACCAAACGCCAGTTTCCCGGCATGAATACCAAGCCCTTCGGGTTCATGCATCGCGCCTGCCGCTTCTTGGTCACCAACGTAATCTCGTTTTACGGTTTCCGCATCTAAGATCTGCGCATCGTAATCGAACGTGTCACGCAGCAACTTGGCTTCTTTCTCTAGTGTTGCCATCACTTTTGGACGGTGAGCGACGTATAAGTGACCACCCGGCTGCGGGTCACAATCAATGTCTTTGATTAGAGACTTAAAGGTGTTCATGCCATCGACGCATTCGCGGTGCATTTTCAGCGCGGTTTCGAGTCCCCAGCGTTCAATCCACTGAGAGCGTTTCAAGCGTCCTGACGCACACTGAGCCTGACCACCATTTCGGGTGCTGCAGCCCCAACTCAAACGGTTGGCTTCAATCACTGTCGCTTTAATACCGTACATTTCAGCAAGGTGTATCGCAGTGCTTAGGCCTGTGTAGCCTGAACCGATTATCGCCACATCAACATCCATATCCGATGTAATTGGACCATCATCTTCAGGTGGTGCGCCTGCCGTATCTACCCAATAAGTCGGGGCGTATTCCTTACCGTGACCTGGGCTCTTGTCTTTAAGTGGATCGTATTTTGGATCGTATCTTTCTTTTGCTTGGGTACTTTCTTTTGCTTGGGTGCTTTCTTTTGCTTGGGTGCTTGTCACCTTTGGCGACACATCGGCTGCCGGTTGTTCCATTACTAAACTCATAATTCGACTCTCCTAGTCATAACACGTGAACGGGTTGCGATTTCGTGTCTAGCTCTTGGGAGTATTGCTGGGAGTCAAAAGAGGTCGTGTTTTACGGAAGGCATTTTTTACGCTGATTTTTCCGTCTTTCAGGGTAAACACATCAACCATACGAGCTTCGATGACGCTGCCATCCGGGTTCGTCGCAGAAAACGTTGATTCACTCACAGCACGGTCACCGCATACAAAGTGGACAGGGTCGCTCCAAGCCGCATCTGGAAAGTTCTGCCAAACCAATTCAAAGCTATTTCGAACCGCTTCGTACCCTTCGATAGTGTTTCCAAGCAAGCCTTCTCCTGCCACCGTGTGGAATACACAGTCTTCTGTCATGAAAGACATGAGTGCTTCAATATCATGGTTATTCCACGCATCACTGAAAGACTGTAAAAAGGCTGTATCGACTTGGTTTTCCAGCACGAATGTCGCCGCATTGGTTTGCATATTCATATTCCAGAATCCTTTATGTTTTCGTTATTGGTTTAAATTTCAGTAGCTTTGCGCCACTTTTTTATTAGAGTGTTTAAACTAGATTTGTGAAAATTTAACAACTCGATAACAAGGTTCATCACTCTAACTTCGAGTTAGGTTATAAACAATCTCTAAGCTCACAGATTTCATCTTTTTATAAATTAATTAGTGTTCTAATTTTATTTAATCAACTTTTCACTGACGACATAAGAGGTATAATTAAATTAGAACGTGTTAGCCTTTAGTCGAAATCAAAGTCTTGATGATACTTTCGACCATACTGTTCAAGTTGACGATCATGAGTATTAACTTGCAATTCAATATTACCGTCACCTTTATTTATGACTTGGTTGTTATCTGCATGTGCTTCGTTTTTTAAATCCGTTAGTTTCTCTTCGACATACTCTGTCGGTTCATTTAAAACATTCATGGATATTAACTCCTTTATCAGGTTTACTTTCACTGATGGAAGAATATGAACGGACACTAGACCGTTTGAATATTCTTTCTCATCGTACAAAGGCTGAATGGCATCATTGCCACCTTCCTTAAATGGGTGAATGGAATACCACTTGTCCTTGCGTGGCTCTTGCTGATCGCAATCCGCCACATTAAATATCTGAGTTTTGTTGAGATCACACGGCGAGCTAAAAACACTAACTCGCTGATAATCAAGAGCTTTAATTATGTTTATGCAGTCTTTACTTTGGCTGTGACACACCGACCACAGCGCATTTAACAGGTTATCGGTCCATTCCAGTAAACGGGTGGGAAAGCCCTGCTTCTTGGCTAAACACATCAATAACCAGTCATTTATGTCGTGTGAGCTCAACGAGTGACCACCGTAAACTCTCACAGTTGAAAGCAACTCTTGTTCGACACGACGTATGTTCTTACGATTGGAGCGGCCTAAATTTGGCATTAGATTATTATTTTCATAATCACAAACGTTATACATCAAACCAAGTTGGTCACTGCATTCAGTCATTAATGAATCAATTATTTCATACAGTTCTTCGAGTGTGCTGATATAACGTTTATTGTTCATATTTGGTTCCAACCACTCGACAATATAAATAACTAAATTGAAATTTATTCGTTAAAAACTGACATATAATAAAATACACAGACCAAAGTCTAAGAACTCTATCGACTTATCGATAATTACTATTTAAAAGTTACTCATAATAATTATTAATAAGTCTCTATTACTGAAACCGCGCACCTATTCATCTTGATCATTTCATTAGGGCTCTAATATTTATAGCGAAATAATAGAAATATATGACCCAATACTTAGATATCAATACTATTAAGAATCTTTGAAAACAACTCGCTCATTGAGCCATTCTGTTTCATCATCCAATTTGCAATTAATCGCTAGTTTTGAATCCTAATTTGTTTGCCCGACCACATTCTCGATAACGCTTTATCTAGCGTTCATGAGACTGTTTTGGCCGGGCAAACTTCCTATGACTTATACGTAGTCTTTGTACTTATCTAGGAAACGAACCGGCGTTGATAGTGCATCTCGGCGGAACGGGTCGCCCAATTCCTGAGTACACATGATTTCAATGATGGTTGTTTTGCCTTCGTTCATTTGCATGTCGATGGCTTTCTGTAGAGTTGGACCTACATCTTCTAGCTTATCAACCGTGATACCTTCAGCGCCCATTGCTCGTGCGATTTCCGCAAAGCTTTGGTTGTCCAGTTCACCAGCAACAAAGCGTCGGTTGTAGAAGTCGACTTGATTCTTCTTCTCTGCACCCCATTGACGGTTGTGGAATACCACGGCTGTCACTGGAATGTTATGACGAACACATGTCATGGTCTCCATCAAGCTCATGCCCCATGCGCCGTCACCTGCATAAGAGATAGCTGGACGATGAGGTGCTGCTGCTTTCGCACCAATGATGGTTGGGAACGCGTAACCACAGTTACCGAAACTCATTGCCGCAAAGAAGCTGCGTGGTTTTTCAAAACGTAAGTAGCTGTTTGCCACTGAGTTGATGTTACCGATATCCGTTGAGACCATTGCATCTTCTGGCATCGCTTTTTCTAGCTCACGCAGTACTTGGCGTGGGTGTAGATATTCGCCACCAGAGAACGGAGTCTCGTGTGAGTTTTCTTCAATCATATCCAAGCTGAACGAGTCACGTTCGTGTGTCCACTCATCAAGCTCTTTTTCCCACAACGCTTTTTCTGTTGCTACTGTGTCTTGGCGAGCGCCTTTGTTGTCATCACACAACAGTGCACGACCTTCTAGTCTTTCAGCTAATGCCACAGCCGCTGCTTTTGCGTCGCCACAGATGCCAACAGAGATCTTCTTGACCAAGCCAAGCATCTTGTTGTCTGCATCGATCTGAATGATTTTCGCGTCTTTCGGCCAGTAGTCCATACCATGTTGAGGCAAGGTGCCGAATGGACCAAGACGTGTACCCAAAGCGATAACCACATCCGCTTGAGCCATCAACTTCATTGCGGCTTTCGAACCTTGGTAGCCTAAAGGACCACACCATAATGGGTGACTAGCAGGGAAAGAGTCATTGTGTAGGTAGCTGTTTACTACGGGTGCGCCTAGTCGTTCTGCTAGTGCCGCACACTCTTGAACTGCGTCAGCCATTACCACGCCGCCACCAGAAATGATGACTGGGAATTTCGCTTCAGCAATCAGGTCTGCCGCTTCATTCAGAGACTTCTCGCCGCCCGGGCCACGGTCTAAACGCGCTGGTTTAGGGATCTCAGTTTGAGTTTCGCCATAGAAATAGTCACGTGGAATATTCAGCTGAGTCGGACCCATTTCGCTCATTGCGCGGTCAAAGCATCGGCCTGTGTATTCCGCCATACGATCTGGGTGCGTTACGTGTCCTTGATACTTAGTAAATTCTTGGAACATTGGAAGTTGGTTACACTCTTGGAAACCACCTAAGCCCATTGTTTTAGTACCAGTCTCTGGCGTCACAATCACGACTGGGCTGTGTGCCCAGAATGCCGCTGCAATCGCAGTTACACAGTTACTAATACCTGGGCCATTCTGCCCGATAACCACACCATGGCGACCCGATACACGAGAGTAACCATCTGCCATGTGAGCAGCACCTTGCTCGTGTACCACTGGGACCAATCGAATGCCAGCAGGAGCAAAGATATCCATTGCGTCCATAAATGCTGACCCCATGATGCCGAACATGTCGGTAACATCATTAGCAACCATAGTTTCAACGAACGCTTCTGATGGTGTCATTGTTACTGTGCCGGAAACAACCGTACGTTTTTCTTGCTCGCTCATTCTTCCATTCTCCTTGAGTTAACCAAAATTTCATTTTTCGGAATGAATTGTCTCTTTTTCGAATTCATTTTCACCTTAGTAGTAGAATTTTTGCGCGTCAACTTTTTATATTAAATTGGAACAATTCATTCCAATTAATAAAACTAGATCACATTATTGGTAGTTTTTCGTACAAAAAGTGCCGTTAACTTAGGTTGAGCTGTTAATAATCGACGACATAGCGCAATAGCATCGACAAATAATGGGTTATATAGAGGGAAGAATGATGAAAGAGTCGGAATTGATACCAACGCGACAGGTAAGTGTGAGAGAGTGCTTTGGGATAGACAGCAACCTAACGGTGATGGCGTTTGAACATGCAGAAGAGTATGTGCCAAAAATCGATCCTAACTACTGTTTTGATCCTGAAGTGACGCTGGCTATATTGGCGGGGTTCACCTCCAATCGTCGTACATTGATACAAGGCACGCACGGAACGGGCAAGTCGTCTCACATTGAGCAAATTGCCGCGAGATTGAATTGGCCGTGTTTGAGGATCAACCTAGACGGACACTTAAGTCGATTGGATTTCATAGGTAAAGACAGCATCGTCATTAAAGACGGAATGCAGGTGACTGAGTTTAAAGAAGGCATTCTTCCACAGAGCATTCAACAACCCATCGCACTGGTGTTAGATGAGTACGACGCTGGTCGTCCTGACGTGATGTTTGTGATTCAACAGCTATTAGAACAAGACGGCAAATACACCTCTTTAGAACAAAACCGAGTGATCACGCCTCACCCTTCTTTCCGCTTGTTTGCAACCTGCAACACGCTTGGCTTGGGTAACTTCTCAGGTTTGTATTCTGGCACTCAAGTGCTTAACCACAGTCAGTTAGATAGATGGAACATCATCGCTACGCTCAACTATTTAGACCCACAACATGAAACCAAGATCGTGTTATCTAAGCTTCCGGAACTGAATAATGAAAGTGGTCGACAACTGGTCGAGAAAATGATCGCCACCGCAGGATTAACGCGTAACGGGTTTAGGGCTGGTGACCTTTCAACGGTGATGTCTCCGCGAACGGTGCTCACTTGGGCTGAAAACATCCAAATATTCGATGATGTAGCCACCGCATTTAGGTTGTCATTCTTAAATCGCTGTGAAGACGAAGAGAAAGAGCTGGTTAGCGAATACTATTTCCGTTGCTTTGGTGAAGCCTTGGAAACGCCTACTCAAAACTATTCGCACTCGGAGTCGTAAACCATGGCCAATGTTTCTTCCCAGCAGAAAAAGATCCTCGATATTGGTGTGTCTGTCGCCAGAGCGATCAGCGGTGAGTTGAGTCTGAATTATCGGGGAGAACGTCTCTATAAAGGCAATAGCCCCTGCTATTATCAGTCTGCGCATACTAACGATCTCACCTTTGTGTCTCGCCACGAGCTAAAAAACAGCAAGCTATCGATGCAAGGCAAGATCGATTCATCGGCACTGCGATTATTACTTTCAGACGCTGACCTCCATTATTCATTGCGCCCTCAAAACGAGATAGAACGCCTGCTTTACGACTTCTGCGAACAGGTTCGAGTTGAATCTCAAGTCCCACCTTATCTAAAAGGCGTGACCACTAGCATCCAATTCAACTTTGCGTATTGGAGCGACCAATATCATCAGAATGGCTTCACCGAATCACGAATCGGCATGTTGCTGTTTACTCTGATGCAAGTCATCCACACCCGTTTAACTGGTGTTCCCGTTTCTGAGCCTATCGCTGAGACCATTGAATCGACTCGCGCCGGCATCGTGCCTACCTTTGGTCACAGCCTTAAACGCTTAAAGCAACATAGAACCGACCAAGAACAGTTTGCACACTGCGCCAATGAACTTGCAGCCCTTGCACAAGAGTTAATCATCCAAGAACAAGAAAGTGATAACTCGCCCACGCCAACGGTCGAAGAAGACATTAAGATCCTTGCACAGCTTGCCTTGATTGTTGATGGTGACATTCAAGATCAAGACGTCGATACCGACATCACAGGCAGTAGCAAGGTATTCGAGTTGTCGGGCGCGAATTATCAGGTCTTTAATTCAGAATTTGATCGAATTGTCGCCGCAGATAAACTCGTCAGACGCTCCCTATTACTCGAACTGAGGCAGAAACTCACTGATGACATCATGGCGAGACAAGTCAATACTCGCCGTTTAGCCGCTATGCTCGCCAACTTTGTCGCGACGCCACAAAGGAACCGACGTCAGGACCATTTAGAAGAAGGCATTGTTAACGCCACCACCATCACCAAGCTCATCACGTCGCCATTGGATCGCACTGTCTTTTATCAACCTGACATCTGTGCATCTCATCAATGTGCTATCACGTTTTTGATGGACTGCTCAGGCTCAATGCAAAAACACAGTCACAAGCTAAGTTTGTTGATGGATACGATTCTCAAATCCGTTGGATTGGCTGATATCCCATTTGAGATCATTGGCTTCACTACCAACAACTGGAACGGTGGCAAGGTCTATCGACAGTGGCTTAAACAAGGCCAACCAAAGCACCCAGGCCGCTTGAACGAAGTTCGGCACATCGTGTTTAAGGATTTTGATACGCATTGGAGACGATCTCGCCTTGGTATTGCGAGTCTTCGTAAAGCAGACGTCTTTAAAGAAGGGATTGATGGCGAAGCGGTACAGTTCGCGAGCCAGCGGTTGCAACAGCACGCTGCTCAACGAAAGGTTTTGATCGTGTTCTCAGACGGCTGCCCAATGGATACCGCCACCAGCACTGCCAACGATCAGTTCTATTTGGATAACCACCTCAAACAAGTGATTGAACGTGAGTCGACCAAAAACGGAATTGAGATTCATGGCGTGGGGATGGGAGTGGATTTGAGCCCATATTACCGCAACAACATTACCTTGGACGTACAAGAGAGCTGCTTGTTCGGGTTATCTAGGAACATCTTTGAGATGCTAAAGCGCTGACGTGTCATTGAGGAGGGTGTCATCAAGCATTAAACGAGAATCAAGCCCTCCTCCTTCAAAGGTAATTTTGATAAAGAAAACGTTCTAAGCCAAAAACAACGACCATACAGAGACCGCCATCAAGTACCCACCAATCAACATCAACACAATAAACACTAACTTTCTGAGTTGATCATTAGACAACGGCGGTGGGAAACGTCGAGCAAACATCGTGACAAGCGCTACCAAGGGAACAGCAATAGCAGATAACCACAGTATGCTCTGTTCCATGTCGCCTGCAGCGTAGACATTGACAGTACGCGACATCGACGTACAAGCGAAAACCATCAGCAGTGTGCTTCGCACCAGATCGAGCGTAAAAGGCTGCCGATAAAGATGATAAACAATCGGTGGACCTGCCATCCCAAACAACCCACCCGCTAACCCAGAGCTAAAGCCTGAGACAAGGAAAGATACGGTTGCCGAGCGATCCTTTCTGGTTTTAGGTTTGAACATAAAACTCAAACCTGCGAATAGCACCATCGCACCTAATAGTCCTCGAAGAATATGCGTTGCCGAATCGCTTAACTCGTCCAGCAAGTACACCCCCATCGAAACGCCGGGAATAATACCGATGACCAACACCACCAGAATCTTGAGTTCCCCAAGCAGTGGCTTACCCATCAATGCGACCAAGCAATTGAACAAGGTCACAATACTGACCACAGCGGCTATAACGGGTAAGGAAACCAGATTAAGGCTAACCGTTAAACCAATCACGATGATACCGAGGCCAAATCCGGTGACAGTTTGAAAATAGGTACCCACCGCAATAGTGGTAAGAATGGCGAGTAAAACAGGTAACTCCATTAGCTATCCTAATTTGGTTGTTTGGGGGTTGGATATGAGTGCGAATTTGAGTGCTAGATTCAGGAGCGAGATGTTAATACCTAAAATCAAACGTCGACTCTTGTCTTTCTTCAACCTCAGCTTCAGTATCAGCCTTAGAGTCAGACACTTTCCCTTGCTGCGCTTGTACTGCGGTCACCGCGATTACATTAAAGATGTCTTGTGCGCAACACCCTCTTGATAAGTCATTCGCAGGTTGATTCAACCCTTGTAACAGTGGACCAATCGCAACTGCCCCGCCTAACCTTTCCGCAAGCTTATAACCAATATTACCGGCTTCTAAATTGGGAAATATCAACACGTTCGATTGACCTTTCACCTCTGAATCTGGCAGCTTTTTCGCGGCAATCTCAGTCACAATCGCGGCATCGAGTTGAACATCCTGATCGACGGCGATTCCGGGACAACGCTGTTTCACGAGTTGAGCCGCGTTACGAACCTTATCGACTGATTCGTGCTTGGCGCTGCCGTTGGTCGAAAAAGACAGCATTGCGACTTTAGGTTCTTCCATCAGTAGCGTTTGAGCACTGTTTGATGCGGCTACGGCAATCGATGCTAGCTCGGTTTCATTGGGGTTAATCACCAAACCACAGTCACTGAAAATCATGCCGCCTTTAAGATTATGGAAAGGCTCACACAACATCATCAGAAAAAAACTGGACACCAATTCACTGTCTGGCGCGCGGCCGATAATCTGAAGCGCAGCTCGCACGACATCAGACGTGGTATAAACCGCACCATTAACTGTGCCATCCACCAGCCCCTCTCTGACCATCAAATTGGCAAAAACGAGTGGGTCTAGAACCAACTCTAGCGCGTCATCGTAAGTCATACCTTTCGCTTTTCTTAACGTATACAACCGCTCAGCGAGCACTTCTTTGAGTGATGACGCCTGTGGGGAAACAATATGAATGCCTACAAGATCAATGTGATGTAATTCTGCAGCAGCGATGATCGCCGGTTCATCCCCGACTAAGGTGATGTAAGCGAGCTGTTTGTCTATCGCCATTCTTGCGGCTGCTAGTACTCGCGGGTCCTCAGCTTCACTCAAAACCACTCGCTTACGATCTAAGTGAGCCTTATCAATAATCCGTTCAATCGCCTTCATCTTAAATTCCATTTATTGAGATTAACTGTTCCATAATTTATATTTATATTATTGGAATAATAAAAAAGGTCAAATTTTATTCAGATAATTGAAGAATAATGATTTGGTATGTACACTCTTAAGCATAGACATATCGCAAGGATGGATCATTATATGCAAACAGAAACACCACCAGTTCAAGGGGATACACCGACTCTCCGACTTTTTGCACTATTAGAGGTGATAGCGCAAAAAGACGAGTTTATTTCTCTTCAAGGATTAGTCGAAGAAACTGGACTGCCAAAACCTACGCTGCACCGAATGCTTCAGCAGTTAGAAGCGGCAGGCATTATTCAAAGAGACGGTGATGAGAAGCACTACAGCTCAGGTATTCGACTCAGAAAGCTTGCCGAAAACCTATTGTTGAATAGCACCATGCACAGTGCCCGACGCACTATTCTTGAAAACCTGAGAGCAGAAGTTGGTGAAAGCTGTAACCTAACGGCGCTATCAAGTGGCGAGATCATCTATCTTGATCGCGCAGAAACTGAAGCCCCCCTTCGTTTTCATCTACACCCAGGTTCTCGCGTCCCAGTGCATTGCTCAGCAAGCGGAAAACTGTTTTTGGCGCACATGTCTAAGTCACAGCGCAGACGATTAATTGAAAATGTGCCACTGACTCAATACACCGTGAACACCATTACAGACTATTCGATGTTAGAGAAAGACATCGAAGAAGCGAAAATCCAAGGCTTTGCGATTGATGACGAAGAATTTTTGCCGGGCTTAGTCTGTATCGCCGTGCTGATCCCATCATCTACGGGTCAATCAAACCTCGGCCTAGCAATACAAGCGCCCGTAATTCGAGTCAAACCTGATGAAGCGATCAAGTACCTACCCGCTCTTCAGAAAGCCGCAAAAGCGCTAGCGAAGATCGAAGCTGATAATTGGAGTCAGCAGTAAGCACTTTCTTAAAGAATTTCGAAGTCCATGACTTAGCTGCTCATGGATTTCGAAAGCCCTACTTTGGTAAACAATGCTTGCGCAAACAAGGGCTTCAAAACTATCGAATTAACAACGAAAATCTGCGACTAATCAACATTTGGTCGAAGTGATCTGAACACTCGCCAACCCGCACATCAGCAACACGTCTAAAGTAATCACGACAAAGGAATCACGATGCTAAACATTGATAACCAGCACTTACTCTCTTTTATGGTGACAGAAGCGAACAACGCAGTTGCAGTCACAAACCCAGCAACGGGTGAACTCATCGGGCACGCACCGATATCATCAGAAACAGAGTTATCGAGCGCGATTGAACGAGCTCATGTAGCGCAAAAAGAGTGGGCAAAAATCCCTGCTAAATCTCGTGCTGCACTACTTCATCGCTGGCACCAGTTGATCCTCGAAAACAAGAATGACCTTGCTCGAATCATGACGATTGAACAAGGTAAACCGTTAGCCGAAGCGGCAGGCGAAGTGGTGTATGGCGCGAGCTTCATTGAGTGGTTTGCAGAAGAAGCAAAGCGCACTTATGGTGATTCCATTCCTAGCACAGTCGCAGGCAAACGTTTGGTGACCATCAAGCAACCGATCGGAGTGGCGTGCGCGATTAC
The DNA here is from genome assembly GCF_041471945.1 of Vibrio sp. 10N.261.51.A4. NCBI lineage: Bacteria > Pseudomonadati > Pseudomonadota > Gammaproteobacteria > Vibrionales > Vibrionaceae > Vibrio > Vibrio sp. 10N.261.51.A4. The sequence goes on along the minus strand of NZ_JBFRPJ010000046.1, from coordinate 74,567 downwards.
GCCATGGAACTTCCCTATTGCAATGATCACTCGTAAAGCGGCTCCTGCCTTAGCTGCGGGTTGTAGCTTTGTCGTGAAACCTTCGGATGAGACACCGCTTTCCGCGTTTGCTGTGGTTGAACTGGCTTATCAAGCGGGTATCCCTAAAGATCTACTTCAAGTGGTGCTTGGTGAAAGCCCTGAACAAGTGGGCAACCTATTCACTTCGCATCCGCTTATCAAAAAAATCTCTTTCACTGGGTCGACCCGTGTGGGCAGTATTTTGATGGCTCAAGCTGCAAAAGGCATCAAACGCACCTCTATGGAGCTTGGTGGCAATGCACCTTTTATTGTGTTTGACGATGCTGACATCGACGCGGCCGTTCAAGGCGCAATGGCGTCGAAGTTCCGTAATGCAGGTCAAACATGTGTCTGTGCGAACCGATTCTACGTTCACAGTAAAGTGTACGATGAGTTTGTGGCTAAATTCGATCAAGCGGTTCAGCAGCTTAAGATTGGTAACGGTTTAGATGAGGGTGTCACGATTGGACCTGTTGTCAGCCTGAATGCGAAGAACAACATCCAAGCTTTGATAAACCGAGCGATTGAACAAGGTGCTGCGCCTGTCACGCCAACTCAGGAGCTTAATGGGCTTTTCATTCAGCCTGTTGTTCTTAAAGATGTAAAACACAGCATGGACATCGTTCAACAAGAGATCTTTGGCCCAGTCGCGCCTGTGATGAAATTCGACACGGACGAAGAGCTTATCGAGATGGCCAACGATACGATTTATGGTTTGGCGTCTTACTTCTACAGTCAGAACATCCACCGAGTGTGGAACATTGCAGAAGCGCTTGAGTACGGTATGGTCGGCATTAATGATGGTCTAATCTCAACCGAAGTCGCGCCTTTCGGTGGTGTGAAACAATCAGGTATTGGCCGTGAAGGTGCGAAAGAAGGCATCGATGAGTACATGGACATTAAGTATCTTTGCTTTGGCGGAAAATAAGGTTGGTAGTAACTAAGTTCTGGCAGTGATTAGGGCTCGGAAATAATTAAGTCTTAGTGAGCACTAACCTGCCCCATTCTCCCCCCTTCCCACCACAAAAATGAATCAAAAAAAAGCCGCGCTATAAAAGCGCGGCACCTTGGGCTCGGTTAAAGGGGGTTTCTTTTTTTAGTATTTTACATTCTCTGTTTTTGTTATTCGGTTGCTTCACTATCCCTGCGCTTTCAGTTTTAGACGCATCGCGTGCAGCACTGGCTCGGTGTAACCGCTCGGCTGAGCACAGCCTTCGAATACCAACTGACACGCCGCTGAAAATGCAATGCTGTTTTCAAAATCAGGCGCCATGTTACGGTAACTCGGGTCGCCAGCGTTTTGCTCATCCACCACTGCGGCCATACGCTTCATGGTTTTCATTACCTGAGCTTCCTCGCAAATGCCGTGACGTAACCAGTTCGCAATATGCTGGCTTGAAATACGCAGCGTCGCTCGGTCTTCCATTAACCCTACATCGTTAATATCAGGTACCTTCGAACAACCAACGCCTTGGTCAATCCAACGAACCACATAACCCAAAATACCTTGGGTGTTGTTATCCAGTTCACTTTGAATATCTTGCGCGGTAAGCTTTTGATCGCCCAGTAACGGGATAGTAAGAATATCATCGACATTGGCTCTCACTCGCTCACGAAGCTCTTTCTGACGGCTTGGTACACTCACCTTATGATAGTGCAGCGCGTGCAAAGTCGCGGCGGTTGGAGAAGGAACCCAAGCGGTATTGGCACCCGCTTGTGGATGTCCGATTTTCGCGTCCATCATCTTCGCCATATTGTCTGGCTCTGGCCACATACCTTTACCAATCTGGGCTTTACCTTGCAGGCCACAAGCTAAGCCAAGATCAACGTTTTGATCTTCGTATGCGCCAATCCAAGTCATGGTTTTCAGCTGTGTTTTAGGAGCAAAAGGCCCCGCTTCCATACTGGTGTGAATCTCATCACCCGTTCGGTCTAAGAAACCTGTGTTGATAAACACAACACGATCTTTAGCTGCACGAATACATTCTTTAAGGTTAACCGAAGTACGACGCTCTTCGTCCATGATGCCGACTTTTATCGTGAATCGATCTAGCCCTAATGCATCTTCAATGCGGCCAAACAATTCATTAGTAAACGCGACTTCTTCAGGGCCATGCATCTTAGGTTTTACGATGTTGATGCTGTTCGCAGTCGAGTTTTGGTACGCGCTGTTGCCTTTTAAATCATGCATCGCAATTAACGAAGTGATCATGCCATCCATAATGCCTTCAGGCACTTCATTACCATGAGCATCAATGATAGCTGGGTTGGTCATCAGGTGGCCGACATTACGGATAAACAACATGCTGCGGCCTTTTAGTGAAATCTCACCACCCGTCACGCTGGTATATTGGCGATCGGGGTTAAGGTTACGAACAATGGTTTTGCCGTTTTTCTCTAGCGATTCTTGCAGATCACCTTTCATCAAGCCTAACCAGTTACGGTAAGCCAATGCTTTGTCTTCACCATCAACTGCAGCAACCGAGTCTTCACAATCCATAATGGTTGTTAAGGCTGCTTCGACCAACACATCTTTAATACCTGCCACATCAACGCTACCAATCGGTGCACTTGGGTCAATTTGAATTTCGATGTGCAGATTATTGTGTTTAAGAAGAATGCACGAAGGTGAACTTGCATCACCTTGATAGCCAATGAACTGGTCGCTATCAATGAGAGTGACTTCTTCGCCGTTATCGAGTGTCGCTATTAGTTTATTGCCGATGCTAGCGTTACTGATGCTATATTGGGTGACGTCTTTATGAGATACACCGTTTAATGGCGCTGCGTCATCAAGGAACTCACGAGCATAAGTCACTACTTTAGCGCCACGAGCAGGGTTAAAGCTTCCGCCCTTTTCCGCGCCATCACTTTCACTGATCACGTCCGTTCCGTAGAGCGCATCATATAGACTGCCCCAACGCGCATTGGCTGCGTTAAGTGCAAAGCGTGCGTTCATGATTGGCACCACAAGCTGCGGCCCTGCTTGTGTTGCGATCTCAGGTTCTACGCTCGCTGTCGTCACTTGAAAGTCATCGCCTTCAGGAACCAAATAACCGATCTGCTGTAAGAACTGTTTGTACTCCACAGGATCTAGCGTTTGCCCAGCACGCTCTTGGTGCCAAACGTCAATTTGATGTTGAAGATCTTCACGCTTGATAAGCAATGCGCGATTTTTTGGCGCCAAATCTTCAAGAATGGTTGCAAATGATTGCCAAAAGTCTTCAGCGACAATGCCTGTTCCAGGAATCACCTGCTCATTAATTAATTGGTAGAGGGTGCTATCAATGTTCAAGCTTCCCTGTTGAATACGACTGCTCATAAAATCTCTCTCAAACTAATTGATGGCTACTCAATAAATTTTCGTGACTAGCTCAAATTTACTTTACTGATTTAAACTTACTTAACGGACATGAATTTAGCTAATTTATGCCGGTTATATTGGATATTCATATAAAAAATACCCTACAAACTGTGTTATTCCGTCACTCCACTCTCTATTTCGTTAGCGACACTTTTAATCAAACGACGCATCCACTGATGGTCTGGATTGGTTTGTAACAATGGACTCCACGCCATCTTCACCTCAAAGGGTTCAATCGCAAATGGCGCAGGCTTGATCAACAATCTAGGGTTATTGCGCTGCAGTTGAGCGGCTTTGGTAGGAATAGTCAGGATCAGGTTCTTCTGTTGTGCGAAGAGAATCGCCGACAAGTAGTGTCGCGTAAACACCGTGATGTTACGGGTTTTACCAATGCGCATTAGTGCTTCATCTATCCAACCAAGCTTTTGTGCTTCGCTTGGGTTTATCCCCACTCCCGTTCCCATGCCGGTCTTACTTACCCAAATATGTTGCGCCTTTAGATAAGACAAAATATCGAAATTGTCGGCTATCGGGTTGTCACAACTAAATAGACAAGAAAACCCGTCGTGCCAAAGGCTCATCTGGTGAAAAGACTGAGGAATATCGTCAAATCGGTTGATAATTATATCAACGGTACCTTGCTCTACATCCTGATAACTCACGTCACTTGGCGTCATGATATCCAGTCGTATTTTCGGTGCGATCTCACTTAGCCTTTTCAGAAGAGGTTGAATAATGGTCGACTCTGCATAGTCACTCGCCATGATACGAAACACGCGTTCACTGTCTTCTGCATTAAACTCTGTGGTCGGCTGCAGTGTCTTCTCTACATTCGCCAAGATGTTTCGAATCAGTGGCTGCAACTTGTGCGCGCGTTCGGTCGGTATCATCCCTTCACTTGTTCTCACTAATAGCGGGTCTTCAAACAGATCACGCAATCGGCGAAGGCCATTACTCATGGCTGGTTGAGTAATACCCAATTGATTTGCTGCTCGTGTAACGTTTCTTTCACGTAGCAACATGTCTAAATACACAAGCAAATTAAGGTCTATACGAGCAATATTCATACGAAAAATACCGAATATAATAACTATAAATTAACAAAATTATCACATACATGATTATTATTTGTCCATGGTTAGATTTAATCCAAATCAAATGACCTCGCCAAATTGGCCAACATGTCCACGTGAAACTAAGGAATAGTTATGTCGCAAATTACACAAGATATCGAAATGATTGAAGTTGCAAAAAGCGCTGCTGGTGCTCCATGGGATGCAATTAACCCTGAATCTGCTGCTCGTATGCGAGCTCAAAACAAATTCAAAACAGGTCTGGATATTGCGCAATACACGGCAGATATCATGCGTGCAGACATGGCGGCTTACGACGAAGACAGCTCTCAATACACTCAGTCTCTGGGTTGCTGGCATGGTTTCATCGGCCAACAAAAGCTGATTTCTATTAAGAAGCACTTTGATGGCAAGACTGACCGTCGTTACCTATACCTTTCTGGTTGGATGGTTGCTGCACTTCGCTCTGATTTTGGTCCACTTCCAGACCAATCTATGCATGAGAAAACCTCCGTTGCTGGCCTAGTAGAAGAGCTATACACCTTCCTACGCCAAGCCGATGCTCGTGAACTGGGTGGTTTATTCCGTGAGCTAGACGCTGCGCGTGAAGCAGGCGATGTGAACCTACAAGACCGTATCCAAGACAAAATCGACAACCACGTGACACACGTAGTGCCAATCATTGCCGATATCGATGCTGGTTTCGGTAACGCAGAAGCGACTTACCTAATGGCTAAGCAGATGATTGAAGCGGGTGCTTGTTGTCTACAAATCGAAAACCAAGTAGCCGATGAGAAACAATGTGGTCACCAAGATGGCAAAGTTACAGTTCCACACGCTGACTTCCACGCAAAACTTCGTGCGCTTCGTTACGCTTTCCTTGAGCTAGGCATCGACAACGGCGTTATTGTTGCTCGTACCGATTCTCAAGGTGCTGGCCTAACAAAAGAAATCGCGGTAGTGAAAGAGCCGGGCGATCAAGGTGACATCTACAACTCTTACCTAGATGTTGAAGAGATTGATGTTGCAGATATGGCAGAAGGCGATGTTTGCTTCAACCGTGACGGCAAGCTAGTTCGACCTAAGCGTCTACCTTCAGGTTTATACCAATTCCGCCAAGGTACTGGTGAAGATCGTTGTGTATTTGACTGTATCGAAGCAATCAATGCAGGTGCTGACCTACTTTGGATTGAGACTGAGAAACCACACATCGGTCAAATCAAAGAGATGATGGACGGCGTACGTGAAGTACACCCTAATGCGAAACTGGTTTACAACAACTCTCCATCATTCAACTGGACGCTAAACTTCCGTCAGCAAGCTTACGATGCGATGGTAGCAGAAGGTAAAGATGTTTCAGCTTACGACCGTGCAAGCCTAATGAGCGCGGAATACGATGAAACTGAACTGTCTGCAAGCGCTGACGAGAAGATCCGTACATTCCAAGCAGACGCATCACGTGAAGCGGGTATTTTCCACCACTTGATTACGCTACCGACTTACCACACTGCTGCGCTGTCTACTGACAACCTAGCGAAAGAGTACTTCGGCGACCAAGGCATGTTAGGTTACGTTGCGAATGTTCAGCGTAAAGAAATCCGCCAAGGCATCGCATGTGTTAAACACCAAAACATGTCTGGTTCTGACATGGGTGATGACCACAAAGAGTACTTTGCTGGTGAGAACGCACTAAAAGCTGCAGGTGAAGCGAATACATCGAACCAATTTGATTAATCGCTAACGCTAAAGCCTCCCCCGTCCTTCTCTCTTACTTAGGTAAGATCCGGGGGAAGGCTTTGAGATAAAGCTTGTACTGCCAGCTTTATCTCAAAGCCTCAGATTTGTGTTCCACACCACGGTTAACCGAACAACTTCTGTTTAAGCTAACTGTATACGTATTTGTTCAGATTCCTATTTGTTAAGATTCTTATTTTTTGAGAGTGCCTATGACTTCAATACCTACACACCTACAAGATGCAAAAACACTGTTATCAGAGAATGGTTTCGCGACGGGTGATACTTGGTATCACGGCACATCTTCCGCTTTATTGGCTTCTATTCAAGGCCAAGGTTTAAAACGTTCTGGAGACAAAGCGCTCAACGAAGCAGCTTCAAAAACTATGGCAACCATCGGCAACAACTACACCGAATCGGTTGAGCCAGTGTTTCTCACCCAGAGCAAAGAACTGGCATATTACTGGGCTCAACAAACCGTTCGTGAGCGAGGCGTTCGCTTCGAAGGTGAAGAACAGCCTATCGTATTAGCGGTAAACCTATCTGAAAAGCAACGCACCAAAGTAAGACCGGACGTAGGCGCAATGAGTCTATTGATGATGAGTGTGGGCGAGCAATTCATGTCTCATCTCACTGAAATTTATCAAGCCAACAACATTGCAGGCCCCGACATCGAGCTTCGCACTGCCGATCGCATGGACTACCTCAATAAACTCGGTATGGCCTACATTGATGAAGACATCAGCCGAGCTTGTGTTCAGGAGTTAGCCGAGCCCGAGCTGGCCGACTGAAATCGTTCAGTGAATCAGTCTTCTTAAAAACAAAAATGGCTCCCAATACGGAGCCATTTTTATTTGCTATCAGCCTATCTCACAAGATACAGACGCATCTAGATTATGAGCACAGAAGACCTTTCTGTGCAGGTTGCGTCATTTCGATGTCACCTTGTAGAGAACGGTAAACGATGGTGTTCCACACTTCACCATTATCCATTTCAAACTCAATAGCGTAATTCAAACCCGCGACAACCTGAGTTCGAACACTCAAGATCTGCTTGAGCTCAGCTGAAGTGTTCATTTGGCTAAGAACTGCGTTTAAAGCTTGCTTGGCTTCTGGTGTTATCTCACTTTTCGACCAACCACCCGTCAGGTTTTTAGTGCTGCAGATGGGGTTCGCATTCTCTTGCGGTTGAGTTGGTACCTCTGATTTCTGACTACACCCAGCTAACGCCACGACACTAAACAAGGTTGCTGTTCCAAGTAATGATGTTAATCGTACGTTCTTCATAAATTCTCTCTACCTCAATCATTTACGAGGGATTACTCGCAATAATGTTTCATATGCAGGCAAGCTTAAACCTCGAATGTCATCACTTCATCAGAGATTATGGTGTAACTACTCTATAAACACAGGAGATTGTCAGGAAAACAAGACGAGCACTGGAGCTCTGCTTTTATCCACCTGATATTTAAATCATTAAAATGAATAGCGAGAGAATAAGCGAGTAATAATACAGACATAATTAATCAGATAATTACATGCTTCACACCAAAAACATTCCTATCACGATTAATAAGATGAGCTCATCTTGATGTGGATTATGATATTGGTTCAAAAAATAGATATTTGAAATTATTTTATAAATCCAAAAGTTTATGCTCGACTTAATCATGTCTGATTTTAAAACTGTGATCCAACCCTACAAGTTGTTGATAATAATGTATTTTGTTCATCTTTGAATTCATTCAAATATGGAAAATCTTTATTGTTGAGGGTGAGTGCAAGTAGTAAAATCTCGCCCGATTATGCAACTTACTTCTCACACCATGGACACAAGTAAAGTTACGATTGGCTCTCTCAAAGTAACGTAACTTCAAACACATACCTAAAATCAGTGTCCTATAGATAGTGCAGATCAAATAAAAATAATTATATAAACCTAGGCTAGGTTAAACATGAAATTAACGTCGTCTTTAGGCTCACTGTTGGCTAGCAGTCTGTCTATCGAAATAAAACAGCGAGCGCTGATAGAGCTCGTCATCAACACTTATCAGCCACATGAGCGCACTGAGCTTTTTCAAAACGTGACTGAATATCGTAGAAGCCAGTTAGAATTGCTTTTCCCAGAGCATCAAAACAAAAGCTACTCTGTATTGTTTGAGGTGATGGACTACCGCGATCTGATTCTGCGCTATCCAAATACACTATCTGCAGAAATTGCTCTTCTAGAACAGGCTGTAGGGCAGTGCTATATGCATTGGCTAGATTTCTGGTGTGAGTGTGAAATTGCTGCGATCAAAGCAAAATCTCCATTAAATCCAAGCTCCATTTCTCATGTCGACCTCCCTATCAATGACAGTGCTTATTACGGTGCGATCATCGAACAGATAGAACATGAGCCACTTTTGGTACAAACACCGAGTCACCCACAAGGAATGCCAATCAGCGATGCCATTGCTTTAAGCAATCTTGAGGTGTTCATCAAGGGTGAAAAATGGTTTGAGATGCTGCCTTTATTACACCTTTCTCAGGCAGGTAAGCATTTTATTCTGCTCAAACACCCAGTCGATGAAGCCTTTCCAACACTGGTTTCCTCTGCGCTGATTCAAGACTGGTCTAAGAATGACACTTGGCTAAGTTACGCACCGCCATTTAGCAATGAGCAATGGCAATACTGTTTGCCCAATTACGGCTACGATGAACTCGCAGGGTTACAACTTTTCACACCGCCTACACTGTCAAAATGTTACTCTCTCCCAGAATTTGACCAACAATTCCAGTTACAATTGTCCGACAAAGATGCCCTGTGTGAGGTGTTGCGTCTGACAGTCAGTGGCAATACCCAACAAAAGCTCTATTTCCTCTACCTTGCTCAAAAAGAGTTGATGAGTTTCTTACACCAAATAGGCTATAAGATTGGCTTCACTATTATCGAGCAACCTTTCATGCTTCAGTTTTATCAAACCATTGATTCCAATGCATACTTCCATTCTGGGTATTGCGAATTAAATGATGATGGCACAACCATTTATCGTGGGTTCTGGAATTTCGAGATAATGGTAAAAGCGTTCAATAATGTCGATTCCCGCGGCTACAAACGCGCAGTGCGAGAGAGTAGAAAGTCATTAGAAAAGTTGCGCTCGGCAAAAAAGGATGAACATGTTTGATTTCGGCCTTGAGGCGATCATCTATGCAAAAGCAATCACCCTGCTTGCAACCGTGGCAGTGGTTGTCATGTGGTTGTTCTATTACTGCTACCGCCTGAAACAAAAGAACGAAGTGATCGCGGGGACACACCACGCTCCTTACATCGCGTATTCGATCTGTATTGTTGCATGGATCAGCAGTAACGCTTATTTCCATACCGACTTATTACCGGAACTTGGGGCCTCGGCCGCTGTGTTCGCCGCAAAGTTTGCCAACCTCGCCTCGTTCTTTGCGTTTGCCTTTGCCTATTACTTCTCGTGTAAGCTCGCCGCCGAACAACGCAGTGGTAAGGTTCATGTGTGGCAACAAGCCATTTTCGTCACCCTAACCGTCTACTCCTTCTTTATCAATTTAAGTCCAGGGTTAACCGTTGAACACGTCACCATTGCTGGCCCAAGCCAGTTCGTGATTGAGTTTGGACCGCATACGCCGTACTTCTTCATTGGGATGATTAGCTTTGTAGTGCTAACACTACTCAACCTGGTGGCCATGCGCGCCAACAGCAGCAAGCTAACCTTAGCCAAAACCAACTACATGATCGCAGGCATTTTAGTCTTCATGCTGTCTACTGCGACGATCCACCTAGGCATGACCTACTTCTTGCGTGATTTCTCGCTCACTTGGCTGCCACCAGCTTTGTCGATAAGTGAAATGTTGTTCGTTGGCTATGCCCTGCTGACCTCTCGCTTCTACAGCGTGAAATACCTTGCGTACATGAGCCTAAATGCGCTGTTGGTGTGTGTAATTTTGGTGATACCTTTTGGCGCGATATTTATCCCACTGACAGACGATAACCAATGGCTCATTGCTATCCCGATCTGCGCGGTTATCGGCATCACTTGGCATTTACTCTACAAACGTGTGAGCGACTACGCCTCCTTCTTTATCTACGGAAACAAGAAAACGCCAGTACAACAGATCCTCGCGCTAGAAGAGGATTTCAAGCTATCAATTGATGATGCAATGCGTCGTTTGGGTAGCCTACTGCAAATTCCAGAAGATAAGCTACGTCTAGTCAACAGCAACTACAACGAAACCTTCTACGAAGATTATCTGTCTACTAACAAGTCCGTTTTAGTGTTCGATGAGTTGTCTCAGGAGCTTGATTACACCGCACCAGCCAAGCGCTCAATCAAAGCCCTGTATGACAAAATGAGCTCCAACGATACCGCTTTGGTGATGCCTCTGTTTGGCCAGGGGAAATCGGTCACGCACTTGTTAGTATCGTCACACAAGAGCAACGATCAGATGTTCTCTAACGAAGAGATCTCTGCCCTGCAAACCTTATTAACTCGAGTACAAAGCACTATCGAAGCCGATAGACGCATCCGCCAAAGCCGTGCCCTTGCTAACTCAATCGCTCATGAAATGCGTAACCCGCTGGCTCAAGTGCAGTTGCATTTTGAGGTGTTAAAACAGCACATTGATAATCAAGCTCCAGCGAAACAGATCTTACTTGATATTGAGAACGGCCAAGCTGCGATTCAACGTGGTCGACAGCTGATTGATATAATCCTGCGCGAAGTCAGTGACAGTACGCCTGAACACGGCCCTGTGACCATGACCTCTATCCACAAAGCCGTAGATCAAGCCGTAAGCCACTATGGTTTTGAGAATGAAAAGATCATTGAACGCATTCGTTTACCACAACACGCTGATTTTGTAGCAAAGCTCAATGAAACCTTATTCAACTTCGTCATTTTCAACTTGATACGCAATGCAATCTATTACTTTGATTCTTATCCAGAAAGCCAAATTGAGATCAGCACCAACACCGGACCGTACGAGAACGTTCTAATATTCCGAGATACCGGCCCCGGCATTGACGAAGCCATTACACATAAAATTTTTGATGATTTCTTCTCTTACCAAAAAAGCGGTGGTAGCGGCCTAGGGCTCGGTTATTGCCAACGAGTGATGCGTTCATTTGGCGGCCGAGTTGAGTGCCACTCTAAACTTGGGGAGTTTACTGAGTTCCACCTGTACTTCCCGGTGGTACCCAATGCCCCCAAAGCAGACGCACTTCGTACGCCTTACTTCGATGATTGGAAAGGTAATCAAACTGCAACTGAAAACAAAACCAACGCTGAAGCTAAGCCAGACAACCAAGCGGCAACGCAAAATTCAGAACCAACAAGCACGCTAACCCCAGGGAATCATTTGGCTCCAACCGTACTGATCGTCGATGATAAAGAAGTACAACGCACGCTTGTTCAAATGTACTTGAGTCGACTTGGCGTCAATAGCTTACAAGCCAAAAACGGTGAGAATGCCGTCGAACTGTTCAAAACACACAAGGTCGATTTGATCTTAATGGACGTACAAATGCCGATAATGAATGGTTTTGACGCAAGCCAAATTATCAAGGCACGCTCTCCTCAAACGCCAATCATTGCTTTGTCTGGCGAATCAGGACAACACGAGTTAGATATGATCAGCAAACTGATGGATGGTCGCCTAGAGAAGCCAACCTCTTTGAAGGCACTGCAACACGTACTGAACAACTGGCTAGAGAAAGGCTGTGCCTCGAATGCTTCCAAAGAAACCGAAGATGAAGAGTAGATGCAGGAAAACACGAATCGCAATTTAGCCAGTTGATTACTGTTTGTCTCATTACATTGCTTTAATTATTCATCAAAAAGCCAGCCGAACAAGGCTGGCTCTATCAGAACTAAACGCTCTAATTAATCTAAAAGTGAACGAACATAATCAGCGATTTCTTGGTTTTGGCAATGCTCAAAGAAGCATTGTTGGAAACGCTCGCTGCCAACCGCTGTTTTCACTAGATCTTGGTCGATAGCTCTCAGAGAATCAATAAAGTTATCTTTTACCACCGCCGCTTTCACTTCATTCAAAATTGCTGCATTACGTTGCTGTGGTTCTGCACGTTCTAGTGGATACCCATTACCACGCTCGCCTGTGAACGCTTTTTCAAAGATATAACGAATGTTGAGTTCACCTGCCCAGCCAAAGCCTTTAGCAAAAGCGAGAGCGAGAGCATTGCCGTTGTTGATTTGGTTAAACAAGAAAGCATCTGATGGCTCTAGGCAGTAACCACAAACCACACCCGGGTGCAGGTTCAGTGACATCAAAGCACCTTGCCCTGTTCCACATCCCGTCACAACAAAGTCCACAGCCTTTGAGTTGATCAGAATACTGGCCATGATACCTAAGTGGATATACGTTAAGTGGTGATCATTCTCGTCGGTCATACCTAAGTTGAAAACATCGTGACCAATGCCACCCGCCACTGACTCTAGCTCAGCTGCAACCATGGCATTTTTACCTGCCTGACTGTTTTCCATCATTAAAGCGATTTTCATTTATCTTCTCCTGCAAGATTGCTGCAAACTCAAAATTTAGAATAAAAAACCAACTAGCGTGCTAACCAACCACCGTCAACCGCAATGGTATAGCCATTAATGTAATCCGATGCTGATGATGCTAAGAACACACAAGGACCTGCGATATCTTGCGGTTTACCCCAACGCTCAGCCGGAATACGCTCAAGAATCGCTTGATTGCGCTCAGCATCTTCACGCAGAGCTTGAGTATTGTTCGTTTCCATATAACCGGGTGCTATCGCATTCACATTGATATTGTCGCGCGCCCATTCGTTCGCCATAGCACGTGTCACTCCCATCACAGCGCTTTTTGAAGCCGTATAGGAAGGAACTCGAATGCCACCTTGGAATGAGAGCATCGATGCAATGTTAATGATCTTTCCGCCAGTACCTTGAGCCTTAAACTGCTTTGCAACAGCCTGAGACATAAAGAACACTGTCTTGGTGTTCACGTTCATTACGTCATCCCAATCTTGCTCTGAGAACTCAATAGCATCTTGGCGGCGAATAATTCCTGCATTGTTCACGAGAATGTCGACTTGGCCAAACTCAGCCAAAGTGCGCTCTATAACCCCTGGAATGCACGCTTGATCGAGAAGATCAGCACTCACGTTTAAGAACGAATGGCCTGCTGCACTCATTTTTTCAATAGTCTCTTCAGGTTCTGTTCGGTTAACACCGACAACCATACAACCAGCTTCCGCTAGGCCTAATGCTATGCCTTGCCCAAGACCCGTATTGCAGCCAGTCACTATCGCTACTTTACCTTCCAGACTGAATGACTCTAAGATCATGCTCGCTTCCTCAATTACATTGGATTCATTGCGTATCATTACTACCAACAATTAAATCATACAATAAGATGTAAATGCGAGAGCGACGTTGTAGAATTTCGATCTTGCACCAAAATCAGTCGAACAAGTGAAACGAGCACCACAAACTAAATGAATGGGGGGAAGTGATTTGGAGAACAGAAGCCTATAACCCACCATGAACCATGCTCTCGAAGATCACCCAAACCAGATATTGTAGGGATTTGACAACAATTCATGATTTAAAAGAGTAAAAGGGTTATACATAATAATGTGTTATCTAAATTACTGAAATTATCATGACGCTCAAAGAGATCCTTAAAATTCCCAATGTCCGCTACTTCTTAATGTTTAGAAGCAGCTACTTTGCGCGTTTTTATTACCCAGTATTCACTCTACTCTACTTAGATTACGGGCTAACCCTTTCTCAATTCGCGATGCTCAATGTAGTTTGGGCGGCCACCATTGTGCTTGCTGAAGTACCGTCGGGTGCATTCGCCGATACCTTAGGCCGCAAGAAACTAGTGGTGCTGTCTTCGATCGTGATGTTTGTTGAGATCGCGATGATAGCGCTCGTACCAACCGGAAACCCTGACTTGGTGTTCATAGTCTTTCTGATTAACCGGATTCTCAGTGGCTTAGCGATGGCACTGGCCAGCGGCGCCGACGAGGCATTGGCTTACGACACCTTAAAAGAACAAGGCAATGAAGAGTTGTGGCCTCGAGTGCTGCAAATCCAGCTTCGTGTCGCCTCAACGGTCGGTATCTTTGTCACGCTGATTGGTGCGGCGATGTACGACGTGAACTTTATGACGAACATCTTTCATTTCCTTGGACTAGCCGAACCAGAAAGCACCAAAGATCTGATGCGTATTCCTGTGTTCGCCACCCTATTTGTAGCGATGATCGCTATCTATGCCGCGATTAATATGCGCGAAGAGAAAAAGCTGATGCCAAGCGACCAAACCAAATTGGCAACCACCATCTCAAGTCTTAAATTGACGATCGATGCAGGTAAATGGGTATTCGCTACGCCTTACGTGCTGTTCATCTTGCTCTACTACAGCCTATTCGAACACACCTCACGCATGTTCCTAACCATGAACAGCCAATACTATCTGGCCATTGATATTCCAATTATCTACTTTGGTTTTATTGGTGCGGGTATCAGCTTGCTTAAGATTATATTGGCAGGACAAAGCCGAAGATTAGCAGAGAGTATGGAGGCTAAAACCTTCATTGTGGTTATGGGATTGGCAAGCATGGCGACTTATTACTGGATCAGTTTAGGTTGGTCGATTTACGGAGTCATTCCGGCACTAGTATTAATCTTTATCATCATGACGATGAACATTTTCATCAGCTACCACCTGAATAAAAAAACCGAATCACACAACAGAGCCACCGTTCTTAGTTTCAAAGGTTTGATGTTTAACCTCGGATACGGTCTGATCGGTATCTTGTACGCTTACTACTATAAGTTGGTGTCTCAGGGCTACACCGAACAAGAAATAGAACAGAACCTTGCCTTCTTGGCCTCACTGTCTTCTTTTTTCTATTACTTCACCTTACTGTTCGTTTTGATCAGCGCGCTGTTCTACTTCAAGAACAGAAAAGAAGCGATTTTCTAAACAATCGATTGATGTCGAGTGACAAGTAAATGAAGCCGTTAAGGTTTACAGCGCAAGTTTTAAAGACCGAATATTCTTCAAAACCGAGCGATTCACGCAACTGACTATTGCTTATTAAAAGAACAAGTCGCTTCTTATATTGGTTTTATTTGTTAATATAATCAGCAAATTACATAACACATGGACGCGTCATGTCTTTTAGTTGGATAGCCTTTACTCTCCTTGCTGCCTTTAGCCAATCTTGGCGCAATGCCTTTCAAAGTAAATTAAGTGGCACCATGAGCGTTGCTGGCGTGACGTTAGCGCGATTTATTTGGGCTGGCCCAATCGCCCTTATTTACCTCTGCGCCCTCTATCAATGGCAGCCCGTATCCGCACCGGATTTTTCGGGTGAGTTTGTTTTCTATATTGTTGCTGCCGCCATCATGCAGATCCTCGCGACCGGCTTAATGGTGATGCTGTTCAAGCTAGAAAACTATGCGATAGGCGCAGGATTAGCCAAGTGTGAAGCCCCCGTGTCTGCGGTGCTATCCGTACTGTTTTTTGGTACTGCTTTGACACTAACAGGTTGGGTCGGCGTACTTATTGGTACTTTAGGCGTGCTAATCATGAGTAGTGCTTCTGGCTGGCGAAGCTTGTCCCCGAGAGTGTTCTTGCTAGGTATGGCGTGTAGTACTGCTTTTGCTTTAACATCTCTTTGGGTACGGGAAGCAAGTTTGAGCATAGGGTTGCCCTTCCCTCATAGCGCCGCATGGGTGCTGTTCCTCGTCATTTCCCTTCAGACAGTGATTATCTGTACGTATCTCTTTTTCAGAGAACGCGACACGCTGCGCCTGATATTCAAGAAGTCGAAACTGGTCGTAATGACAAGCCTAGCGAGTGTTATCGGTTCTCTGGGTTGGTTTAGCGCAATGTCACTTCAAGCCGTTCCGTACGTAAAGACGCTTGGGCAAGTCGAAGTGATCTTCATGGTGTTGATATCCTACTTCTGGTTAGGACAAAGCATCGCACGCAAAGACATTCTTGCACTCATCTTACTCTCTATTGCAGCGGTATTGGTGATGTGGCAGTGACGATCTCGTTAATATGACTAGGACAAATTGAAGTCATATTGCGACCGTTTGTTTTCGCTTGATATAACGCTTTGTCGGCTCGAGTAATAAACCCATCCCAATTCTCATGTGGGTGAAGCTGAGCGACACCGAAACTCGACGTCAGAAACATCTCATTCCCTTGTACGGCTGAGATCTCTGAAATAGATAATCGCAGCTTACAAGCAATAGCCTGTGCTTGTAGGAAATTAACATTGGGCAATAAAATCATTATCTCGTCTCCGCCAAAACGAAACGCACTGGCTGTTGGCGATGTTTTGATTGCACTTTGAACCATTTCAGCAAAAGACTTGATCACGAGATCACCCACAATGTGTCCGTGTTGGTCATTGATCGACTTAAAGTTATCAATATCCATCATAATGGCACTAACAGGTGCAGTCCCCGCCTGCTTCATGATAACTGGAACCATCTCATCTAATGCTCTGCGGTTTCCCAGTACCGTTAGAGGATCGCTGTAGGACAGCTCGTGAATAGAACTAAGCAACCTTGCGTTAATCAGCCAAAGCATTGTAAAGCTCATCGACACAATAAGAACGATGCTCACTAAAAAGGCAAGTTGATGAATGAGAGTGGCCGCCATGAAATCCTGGAGCTCAGCGGAAAATAGTGTCACCACAACTCGAAAAACCATAAACCCGCCATATATCGTAAATGACAAGGCCATCATCCGAATACCTAGAGTCAAGTCATCACGCCGGCCCTTTAATACCGCAAAGGCAGTGCAAAGAGTCACAAAAGCCAGATATAAACTAATGAGGATAATTCGAGCCTTTATGGAAGGTTCATAGTACGTGAAGTGAATAAAACCTAGCAAAAGAGCCAACATCATCAGACTGCTGAGGTAGGTGCATTTTAGGGAATATTCTCGAAACAGGCACAAGCTATACAAAGCGAGATGAAAGCCAAGCGCAATGACCATGTTGGCGCCAATAACAGTGATCCAATCAGGGAGTTCCCCTCTTAGGCTCAACATCAACGGCCCACTTCCGATAACAAATATTGAAATGGAAAAAATTGAAAGCCCTTTAATGGACTGTTGGGTAAATTGGAACAGCAACAAGCCAATGCAGTAAATGAAAGAGAACAAAATAATAATAAAATTAAGTGTTCTCATATCCAGCGAAAAACCATCCATGATTTTCTATCTTCCATACGCAACCAAATTTCAACATGGTCAATAATTATGCAAACCACAAAAACATTCACCAAATGAATCTTTTCATTTTATAAAAAAAGGGGGTAGATCACATATGCGGAGATTTTTATCGCATGAGTCCATGATATGGATAGGCATGTAACACTCGCCCCCATAGAGTTTTATCGCATCACTGAATCTACAGGCTTCTGCACTCGTAACTTGGTTGAATGACGACTGTCTGGCATTATGCGCCCAAGAAATCTCTAGGGCTGTTGACCTTAGTTATTATACAGCAAAGAATGAACGAAGGTAGTCAGTGGTAGAAAACAGCCAACAATTAAGTGACCGTTACGACGAACATGGTTACTTTGTTATCAGAAATTATTTCAATGAAGCTCAAATTGCATCGCTTAGAAAAGTCGTGCTGAAATTTCATGAATCATGGAAAGCAGACAACGAAGAATTCTATAAAGAAGAAGCATTTAACTCGTCTTTAATTACGGGAAGCGAGTATTTGCCTGCCGAGGATAGAAGCGTGCTTTTCGACTTCATAAGCTCGAAACAAGTGATGGATGTGGTTGATGCGGTGATTCCGAACAAGCCGGCATTCATGAATACACAGCTGTTCTTCAACCCAGTAAACCCGCAGCAAAAAGACTTCTGGCATCGTGACTGTCAATACGACTACGACATTGATGACCAGATGAAAGTCATCATGGAAACCCAAGTATTGCATCTGCGAGTGCCCCTTTTTGATGAGCCCGGCATGGAACTTATCCCCGGCACGCACAAACGTTGGGATAACGAAGAAGAGTACAATGTTCGCCAAGAAGAAAACGGCAAAGTGAGCAGCGATGACATCTCTGGTGGTAAGCAGATACCGTTAGCCGCAGGTGACTTATTGGTGTTTTCAGCGGATATGATCCACCGAGGCCGATATGGCTTGGATCGTTTGGCTTTGGATATTTTGATCTTCGATTCGGCGGCAGACTATGTCGACTACGTTGATGACGACTGTTTACCGACGCCAGCTATGTTAAGCAATATTAGCGACCCAAGGTTGTTTATGAACACGCTACACTTAAAATCAATGCAGTACTCATAATCCATAAAGGTGCCCAAACTATGACTGACACTAAGCAAAATACCCGAATTAGCCAGTTCCGTTTCGGTCAGCCAAAAGAATCTCTCAAGTTAGAACATGTCGCTTTAGGGGTACTAGACAAAGATAAAGTTCGCGTACAAATTGAAGCGACTAACATCAACCCTAGTGATCTGTTGTCGATTTATGGTGTGGGCCAATACAAACATAGCCATCAGCCGCCGAGAGTACCGGGATTTGAAGCGGTAGGAAGGATTGTAGAATCCAGCAGTGCTAAGTTTATAGTGAATCAACGAGTGCTTGTGGCAACCAGTGGAACATGGCAGAACTATGTCGATGTATCACCAGATGATCTGTTCCAAATTCCTCAACATTTAGACAATGGCTACGCCTGTCAGTTGTACATTAATGCGCTAACCGCATGGGTGCTAACGACAGAAATAGCCAAGCTGACCCAAGAGGATGTGTTGATCATCAACGCGGGCAGTTCAGCCATCGGTAAGATCTTCTCCCAGTTATCAGCATCACTCGGCTTCAACATCATTGTCGTTACATCACAGCAGACACAATACCCTGCCACTTCCTGTTGGGTAATAGATGCGAACGCTGATCTAGTTTCTCAAATTAAGGCATTAGGCTTGCCTATGCCAACCGTTGCCTTTGATGCGATTGGCGGCTCACCCGGAACCGATCTTGTTCACACCCTTGGCAACAACGGGCGCTTTATCAACTATGGGACGCTGTCGTTGGATTTTTACGAGCCACGCTTCTTTGAGTACGCGAAAAGCCAACACATCGATTTCAGCACCTTCTTCTTGCGTTATTGGGAGGAAGCAGAAGGTAAAGATGTTCGCCGTGATAAGTTCACGACCATGCTAGATCACTTCATCACAAACGACATTCAGCTCGACGTTGACCGCTATCTACCATTCGATGAAGTGCAAACCGCGATTGATCTCATTGAATCGAAAACCACACGCCTAGAGGGCAAGATCATCTTACTGCCACAGTAAGTGAGAGTTGGACGATATATACCTTGTTTATTTCAACAGGCAAGACGTTCAACAGCTTACAAGCGTGCTTGTTAATACACCATCGCTTAGGAAGTTTGATTAAAGAAATCGAAGATTGAAAAGATAGCGAAGAGTTGTGGTGCATTTCTCCATAACTTAAGTGGTTACGAGATGGTCATGAATCACATTTATTTGAAACATCAATTAGTTATATCAGTAGAAATATGATACTGATCACCCATAAGATAACCTCGATTCTATATGGTAGCGTCATACTTAAAACCACGATGTGAACATACTTATGAAAAGACACATACTATCAAGCGCCATCCTACTCTCTCTAGCCTTTCCCACCTTTGCAGCTGATGGCGATATACACGATGTCACGATACTGGGTACTTCAGATATCCACGGTCATTTTATGGCGTGGGATTACGCGGCAGATAAACTCAACACTCGTGGTAGCTTGAGCCAAATCGCGACCAAAGTTGGTGAGATCCGCAAAGAGCAATCTAACATTATCCTTGTCGACGCTGGCGATACCATCCAAGGCAACTTCGTAGAAACCTTCAAAGACGAGCCCGTTGATCCAATGATGCTTGGCTTTAATCACATGAAATACGATGTGTGGGTTTTAGGTAACCACGAATTCGACTTTGGCCTCAAAACCCTCAACAGGGCCGTTACCCAATTTAAAGGGCAGTCTCTCGGTGGCAACATCAAGAACAAAAACGGAAACCCATTCCTGCCTGGTTACACCTTCCTAGAACGCGGTAGCATTAAGATCGGCGTGATCGGAATGGATACCCCAATGACGGAGGTCTTTGCGCAAGGTACCAACCGTTTAGAAGGCGTCACTTTCACTAATCCAACCTTGGAAGCGAAGAAAATCGTCAAAGAGATTGATGATAAAGTGGATGCCATCATATTGGTTGCCCATATGGGAATTGAGAACGAGAATGACATTGCCGACACCGGTGTCACCGACATTGCCAATGCAAACCCAGAGCTTGATGCCATCGTCGCTGGCCACATGCACACTCGCATCGAGAAAGCCGTTGTAAATGGCGTTATTATTACTGAACCCGACAGATATGGCCGCGCCCTATCTCGTATCGATCTTCAATTTGAAGAGCGCGATGGCACATTCACTCTCGTCAACAAAGACAGCTTCACCTATAAAATTAAAGGTATCGACTCTGATGAGAATATGGACGAGTTATACCAGCCTTACCACAAACAACTCCGAGAAATGGCGAACAGACCTGTCGCTCAACTTACCGGCGTTGATTTAGTCCCAGAAAACGAAATCCGCGGTATCCCTCAAGTCCATGTTCAAGACACAGGCATCAGTGCGCTATTCCAAGAAGCGAGCTTCTTCTATGCACCCAAAGCCAATGTCATTGCACTTCAAATAGACAACGACAATGCAGAGCTCGATGTTGGCCCAATCAAAGCCAAAGACATCGCGTACAACTACCAATACGCAGGTGGCGAAATCACTGTCTATCAGATGACAGGCAAAGAGTTAAGAACCTACATGGAATGGTCTGCAGGCTACTTCAACTCAGTACAACCTGGCGATGTGACCTACAGCTTTAACCCTGAACGTAGAGCTTCAAAATATTCGACCAATGACTTCTTCGCGGGCGTGACTTATACCATCGACCTCACTCAACCTGCAGGTACCCGCATCACCAACCTCGCGTTTGCTGATGGCACACCGGTTACTGATCAAACAGAGATCCGTATTGGTATGAATAGCTATCGAATGGGTCATCTAACCAAGAAAGGCGGCGTGCTAGAAGGTGAATCATTCCCTGTACTCTTTGATACGGAAGCAGAGTATGGAGAAGAAGCAGGCACGATTCGTAACATGACTATCAAGTATCTTAAAGAAGAAAAGAACGGCCAGTATGAGGGTAAGCCTCAACAACGATGGGCACTTTCTGGTTTAGAGAGTCGTTACAATGAACAGCGTGAGATCGTAAAATCATTGATTAATGATAAAACCATATCAATCCCAACCAGTGACGATGGCCGCTACACAAACATCGCTTCTATCAACGTAAAAGAACTGATGTTCAAATCTGACGAAGCCAAACAAGCAGCCATAACCACACGCGAAAAGAAACTGGCGCAGGCGACTGAGCAAGAGAGTAAGCAAATCAAACGCGAAATCACTCTGATTGAAGCGCTCAATTAACCCCTGACCTCAACCAATAACGACTTAACAACGCTTGGAGCGTGGTTAGGTCGTTGATTACGGAAAGTTGAGTACGATCCATATTAAGTGACGTTGAAAAATAGAAGTAAAAGCAGACTCTTTGACACACTCATTACTATTGTAAGCAAGTACTTTGCAACTTGAAGGCTACACCGCCTCCCCCCCTTTTAGTAAAACCTAATAAATCAGATAGTTATCCACAGGTAGCCCCATTTCTTTATCTTGCCTTCCACCACATGCATGTTGATAATACGAAGAATCTCTCACATAAGGCGAGAGCTTCTTTATAGGTAATAATATGAATAACCCTGAATTGGTTTTCGCTATCGCTGCTTTGTTAGGTGCCTTAGCAAAATTAATCCTCGCAATAAAGTCCAAGTAACTAGATTTTCTTGGGCCTTACTAACCCTGATTGGCTTCAACCAATCGGGGGCGTTTTCTTTTAAAACGAATTGGAATTGGGAAAATTTTTAACATAGATATTTATTATCTATAAACAGCCCCAAAAGCCTCCTAGGTGACTCTAAGCTCCCACTTACACCTGTATTCCATCTCACACTGATCTATTCCCCTCTTTTTGCAGTACAAGTTATTAATAATTCGATATAAATCGCTCTATTGTTTGAAATTGTTGTCTACAGTTTTATAGAGCTTGTCGCTTCAATAATTGCCACAAGTAACGACACCTTTTGATGGTAAGTTTTGGTTATAAGGAAAGGAAATGGAAAGCCCAATTGTCACACTTACACATGCCAGCAAAAGCTTTGTTGATGGCAACGATACCCATCACGTGCTGGAAAATGTCGACTTCGCTTTGGCGACAAGCGCAAGCGTGGCTTTAACAGGGGCGAGTGGCAGTGGAAAGAGTACTTTACTCAACCTAATCGCGGGCTTTGAACCTCTAACTGGTGGCGAGTTGTGGCTCGATAACGAGAACACATCAGATTGGAGAGATCCACAGTGGAGCCGATTCCGCCATCAAAAACTAGGCGTGATCTTTCAACAGTTCAACTTACTAACCCCACTCAACGTAAAACAAAACATCGCCTTCCCGCTCCATTTGAATCAACAAAAATGGAGCGACTGGTGCGATTATTTAGTTGATGCATTGGGTATCAACGAGTTACTCGAAAGACACGTATCCGCCCTCTCTGGCGGTCAGCAACAACGAGTCGCAATAGCGCGCGCGCTAGCCCATAAACCCAAACTATTGCTTGCCGACGAACCCACAGGCAACCTCGACCACAAAGCAGGGTTAGAGGTTATGAAGCTGCTGAGTGAAATCACCACTCAAGGCAACACTGCGGTGCTTTTGGTTACGCACAGCCCAGAATGCGCCAGCTTTATGCAGACAAAATTGGTGTTAGACGATGGTTGTTTAAGGAACGTAGATCTAACCCCAAGAGCAGCAACGTTGTGAGTCATTCAATGAAGCAAACTGGCTTTGCTCAGAACCAGCTCACCCATACCAAACTGACTCTGAATCTATTCGCGGCGCACTATCGTCAATCACCATTGCAAGCCGCAGCGATTCTGATCGGCATTGTGTTAGCGGTCACCTTGTTTGTCGCAGTGCAAGCCATCAACCTCAATGCCAAGCGCAGTTATGCAGAATCGACCGAGCAACTTAGCGCTCAAGCGCAGAACCTTATCATTCCACCAGCAGGGCAAAACTATTTGCCGGAATCGCTCTACTTCAGCTTAAGACAAAGTGGATTAAGCGCAGCGCTACCTGTTATTGAAGGGCGAGTAAGAGACGAGCAAGGTCGACGTTGGTCAGTTCAAGGCAGTGAGTTGATCGCCGCCCTCACTTCAAGATCTCGTCACGCTCGCATCGACGAACAAAGCAACACTCAAACCAAAGAACCAAACATTTCCCTGTTCGACAATGCCTTACCTTTGCCGCAACTCTTAGCGGGTGAACCCATTGTGATGATGAGCCAGTCGCAACACCAGAACTTGGGAGGAGTAGACACACTCACTTTTGATGAAGTGCTCACTCAAGTGGTAGTGCTACCAGATGAATGGCAGCTAGGTAGCCGAATGTTGATGGATATTGGGTTCGCTCAGCAACTGCTTAACAAACAAGGGCAACTGAGCTACATCGCTATTTTTGACACTAAGAACGACACTAACAGCAATGCTCAGGATAAATGGCAAAGCCTTATTGGCGAGCAAGGGCAATGGATATCCAACAACCAAAGCACGGATCTCGGTTCAATTACCGATAGCTTTCACCTTAACCTCACCGCCATGAGTTTGTTGGCGTTTTTGGTTGGCCTGTTCATCGCTTACAACGGTGTGAAGTACAGTTTGCTGAAACGTAATCGGCTGTTGGTACAAATTCAACAAGCTGGGATTGCGCCAAGCATCGTATTTTCAGCTCTGTTAGTCGAGCTGACTGTTTTAGTCACACAGGGCGCGTCGCTTGGTTTCATTCTCGGCATTCAACTCAGCCATTGGCTACATCCCACCGTCGCAATAACGCTTGAGCAACTTTATGGTGCAACACTGCTTCCCGGCACATGGCAGTGGCAATGGTTAGTGCAGGCACTGCTACTCACGCTAGCCGCAACGCTTGTCGCGTGTTGGCAGTACTTTAAACAGCGAGTGCGACAACCCCTCTCTTCCCATGGCGGTTTCTATCAAGCGCCGGAAACGTCTAACGAAAATCAGCTGTTTGTTATCGGGTCAGTATTAACCATTGTCGCGTTAGCAGGGTTATGGCTGAGCGAACATCATCGCTTCACCATGGCATGGCTCGGTGTGTTAGTGGTATCGATTCCTTTGTACCTGCCCAAAACGCTAAGCGTGCTAGCGAACTGGAGCGAAAAACGCACCCAATCGGGGTTAATACAATATCTGTTTGCTGAGCTACGTGAACTTATTTCCCCTCTCTCCCTTGCCATGATGGCGTTGCTTCTCGCTGTCACCGCCAATATCGGAATGAATACCTTAGTCGGCAGCTTTGAATCCACGTTAAAGCAATGGCTTGAACAGCGCTTACATGCCGATATTTACGTTAGCCCTGCCCAAGGTGAAATCGCGAATGTGGAACGTGCGTTAGAGCAGTTTGAAAATGTTGAAACCGTTTATAAGCAATATTATGTCGATGATAACTTGCAGGGCTTACCTACTTTGCTCGGCACCAAAGACAAAGACACACTTGAGCAAACCATGGTATTTCAATCCCACCTTGATGATTTCTGGACGCGCTTTTACCAAGGTGAATTCGTGGCGATCAGCGAACCTACGGCAGTGAAGCTCGGCTTGCCGCTTGGAAGCCGACTCAAGCTCGACGCGATCCAAGACAAAGCGCTCATCGTCGGGGCGATTTTCCACGATTACGGCTCACCGAATGGCGAAGTGTTACTTGCACCTAATTTGTGGATCGAAAGCGGATTTACTGACTTACCCACCAGCTTGGGAATCAAAGTCTCTGGCGACCCACAAGTGGTGTACGAACAGTTACGCCAACAACTCAATCTGCACCCAGGTCAGCTTTACAATCAAGCACAGATCAAATCGATCGCGTTGGATATATTCTCACAAACTTTTGCCATCACGCGGGCGCTTAATGGCGTCACATTAATGGTGGCGGTGATTGGGTTGTTCTGCGCCTGTTTCATGTTGCTCGATGCACGTAAAGCCGCCATTGCAAGGCTGTATGCACTCGGTGTTAGTCAGAAAAAATTGATGGCAATGGTGGTCGGGCAAATCGTTGTTCTGGTCGCCTTCACTCTGGTTATCGCTTTACCACTCGGCGCTATGGTCGGTTATGTGTTGACGGACATCGTTACCCTACGCGCCTTTGGTTGGAGCTTAAATTACGTATGGAATTGGAGTGATGCACTCAGCATCGCAACCATCACCATTTTAGTGGCAGTGATTGCGACCTTGATTCCACTGTGGCGTTTGGTCAGCAAACCCGTGGTATCCAGTTTACAGAGTGAGGTGTTGTGATGAATCGAACAATGAGAGTTTTCGTTCTCACACTTGGCATCTTGCTCCTTTTAGGGTGCGATGAATCCACTCAACCATCAGCTCAAAATATGGGCTCAATACTTGGCACTGGAAAACAAACCGACGATGAAACACAAAAAGAGACTGATCAATTCACACCGGTAGTTAAAGGTATCGACATCGCCTTCCCTGCCGACCATCAAGCACATCCAGATTTTCGTCATGAATGGTGGTATTTAACCGCAAACTTAATTGATGAAGAAGACAATGTGTTAGGTGTGCAATGGACACAGTTCCGCTTTGCGGCTGCACCACAGGAAAGTGGCAATAGCACCAAGGAAACTACGTGGCAAAGTCAGCAGATTTACATGGCGCACAGCGCTGTCACCACTAAAAATAAACACTATGCCGATGAAAAATGGTCACGTGACCAAGCTGAACTGGCGGGTGTAAGCGATTCGCCGTTTCGTGTTTACCTCGATGATTGGCAATGGACGTCGACGACCGATGACCTGTTCCCAGCTACATTGGTCGCTAACTCGGGTCAATTTGGATATTCGCTTAAGTTAACCAACAACGCGCCATATCAAAAGCAAGGCGAACAAGGCTACAGCACTAAAAGTAGCGATGGCAAAGTGGCTTCCTATTACTACAGCCAACCATTCATCAATGTATCGGGCGAGGTAACTATTGATGGCGTCACCCATCAAGTTTCCGGCAAAGGTTGGATAGACAGAGAATGGAGCTCGCAGTTTTTACTCGACTCGCAACAAGGTTGGGATTGGTTTGCGCTAAGGCTGAGTGATGAAACCAGCTTGGTGGTATTTCAACTTCGAAACTCAACTACAGGCAAAGCCAGCTATTCTCATGCGAGGTTGATGAATCAAGATGGCTCCGGCATCGCGATTAAGCAGCAAGACATCAGCTTAACCGCCATCAAGCAAACTAAAATCGACGGGCGTGACTACCCAACAGAGTGGCAAGTTTCGATTCCAAGCCAGCAAATAGAACTGACCGTCTCGGCACTCAATCCAAATGCCAAAATGCCGCTGTCGGTTCCTTATTGGGAAGGGCCAATTGAAATCAAAGGTTCTCATTCTGGGTCTGGCTATATGGAGTTGACTGGGTATTAGATTGTGTATTAATACAGGTGGAATCTAACAACAAATACATCGCGATAACCATCAACTAAAACACTTTCAACCAAAACCTCCACCACGGAGGTTTTTTGTTATTCCATATGTTCTATTTACCTTAACGCCTGTTGAAAAATATCTAATTTAACCAAACACTGGGCTCCCCTAAAATACCAATCAAATGGTTAGAGGAGATAGAACATGCTTAGCTCAGTGCACAATGACGAACTTAACAGATACATCGAGAAACTAGACTTAAACCTTACCAAGGATCAGGTTCGTGAACTTGGTTGGCAGCAAAGTAATGAAGAGGTAGGAAAAGAAAAAACAGTATTAGGCTCGTGGTTTTTCTTTTCTTTCTTTGGCTTATGTACGTCTGCATGTCTTGCGCTGCTAATGTATATCTCATGAAGATAAACAAAACAATGACCACGTATAACCAGCATGGAACCTTCAATTGGTTCGAGGTCGACGGAGAAACGTACATACTGTTCAAAGTGAGCAGCAACAGTGCTCTATTGAACCAACACTATGAGGATGTCACCGAACAACAGAGCGAAATATATGGGCTGTTAGGGGCGATTCCATAAGCTCATACTGCACGTATTCACTTATGGTCTATCTATTCACTTGTGGTCTATCTACGCACTAACTAGCGCAAACATCCGTTCTTTTGGCAACAAGACCGAGCTACAACAAACGGTTCTTATACTGCTCTGGCGTTTGGTTCGCGTAACGTTTGAACATGGTGATAAATGGGCTTGCTTGGTTATAACCCAATGTAAGAGCGACCTCTTTAACCGATTGGCCGTTTCTCAACAAGTCCATTGAGTATAGGTAGCGCACTCGCAGTCGCCACTCGGTAAAGCTCATTCCAAGCTCGGTCTGGCAGTGGCGAGAAAGGGTTCTTTCCGTGGTGTGGACACGTTCAGCCCAATCTTTCAGCGTCACTTCATCGGTTGGGTTCTCTTCAACAGAAGCCAATATAGGCGCTAGATACTTATTATCGGTTGAAGGCAAGAAGTGGTGTTCAACCTCACGCTGCGCAAGTTGGTCAAGCAGTACCTGAACGAGCCTTTGGTCTTGCTCGGTTTCCGCAACATTGATCCCACGATCGCGAAAATCATCGATAATAGAAGACACAATCGGCGTGATCTTTATAAGGCTGGTTTTATCTGGCAGGTGTTGCGTGAGTTCTGGGGCGATATTTAGTGAACAGTAGTCCAAAGGCTTACGGTTATAACTGCAATGCATCACCCCGGCCGGTACCCAAATCGCTAGATGTGGTGGCGCTAGAAATCGAGTGCTTTCCGCTTCCATCTCTAATATACCACCACTGATCAATTGAACCTGTCCCCATGAGTGGCTATGAACTCGGGTTTCAGTGTTCGAAAGAAACGCTTCAAAATTCATAAATACGTTGGATGGTGCCTTATCAATTAATAAGGATGGATGAAGGTTTCTGGAGTGTTTTTTCAAACTTGTCTTCCTATCGCGCTTAATGTCTTTCTAAAGATACTTGTAAGTATAACGACCTGTCAAACTAGCCGCACCAACTCATTCGCCACGGAATTCACATGCATTACCTATTACCATTTTTTACAGTCTGTATCTGGGGCGCCAATGCAATCGTCAACAAGCTTGCTGCAAGCACCATAGAACCTAGCGCAATGAGTTTTTACCGCTGGTTTTTTGCGATGTTAATTCTCACGCCTTTCTGTATTCGCCCAGTGATGAAGCAGTGGGCTGTCATTAAGCCAAACTTATCTAAATTAGCGTTCCTCGGCTTTTTGGGCATGGTGTTGAACCAATCTCTAGGTTACTACGCAGGCTTAACCACAACCGCCTCTAACATGGCATTAATCACTTCTTTGGTTCCATTGGTCAGTGTATTTTTAAGCGTCCCTTTGCTGCACAAGTCGATTTCTAGTTTGAGTATTGTTGGCGGTGTGTTGTCACTATCAGGCTTAGCCCTGATGTTAGGCAAAGGCGATCCGTTATTCTTCATGCATCAAGAATTGACTCAAGGCGATGGCTATATGCTAATTGCAGCCTTTGTTTATGCTTCTTACTGTGTACTACTGAAACGCTGGAAAATGCCAATCAGTAGCTGGGTGGTGATATACATTCAGGGTCTGTTTGCTGTCGCGATGCTTACGCCACTTTGGCTTACCAGCGAACAACTTTTACCACCGCAACAAGCGCTCCCATTGATAGCTTACGCAGCGGTTGCCGCTTCGATTTTAGCGCCTTGGATGTGGGTGAAAGCGATTGACACCATTGGTGCTGACTCAGCGCGATGTTCATGAACTTGCTTCCGGTTGTAGCGATCGTATTAGCCGCGACATGGCTTGGCGAAGAGATTAACCAGTTCCACATCATTGGTGGTGTGATGGTGATTTCAGGTGTCATCCTTGCTCAAATCAGAAGAAAACCAAGGCTTGAGGCTCCTCTCCCTCAACAAAGCTAAACGCATTACCCAACGCTCACATTAGGGTAGAAATTCAAACTCACGTTTCACACAGCAAATGAGAGTGGCTACTGTAATCCATACTATGATGAGCCCTTACAGCAAGCGAGTAAAACGGAAGATTAGTCTAAACGCTTTACTTTATATCAGCACGATGAGTCGTTACTCAACTATTCTTCAGCAGTTATACCTTTATATCATTAAAATCACACACGATTAGTGCGAAATACACTAAAAGGCTTCCCAAACAATAATCCGAAAGGAAATATCTACGCGAAGGATCTATACTTTTTAAAACAGTAAAAGTGAGCTGATAAGAAAACAATAATCACTACCACTTTAGTGGTAACTGAGATACAGTCACTTTAACTAAACAAAATCAACAGCGGTTAGTTGGCTAACACAAAAAAGGTACCGACATGAGTACCACACGGCTTAGAAACACCTAGCATTGCGCTAGGTGTTTTTTTTTTGCAATCGACCTATCTAGTGACTTAATCAGTATTTCTATTCTCTTGCTTGATATCACTTCATCCATGTTTGCTATTCGCCTGATACGCCTTTAAGCACCAATATTCATCAACTGATCATCTGTTTGAAAAAAATAGTCTTAACCGTGAGATTATCCGCTTTAACTTATGTCATCTTAAGTATATTGTTACTAGCAAGTAACAAGCATGTTATGTAGCAAAATAATAATGAAGGAAGATAGATGAGCAGTAGCAATAGCCGACAAGATGGTAAACGAGACGTTACTCTGCGTTTTTTAGCTGAACCCGGGGATGTGAACTTTGGTGGTAAAGTTCATGGTGGTGCAGCAATGAAGTGGATCGATTTAGCAGCCTACGCTTGTTCTGCAGGTTGGAGCGGTAAATACTGTATAACAGCCTATGCAGGCGGAATTCGATTCGTTGCCCCAATTCATGTAGGCAACCTTGTGGAGGTAAGTGCAAAGGTCATCTACACAGGTTCATCTTCAATGCATATCGCTATCGACGTGCAAGCAAGCGACCCTAAAGAGCTCAATAACCGCCTAACAACTCACTGTATCGTTATTATGGTCGCTGTTGATGAGAATGGTAACCCGACTAAAGTACCAGAGTGGATACCAGAGACGCCAGAAGACATCGAATTACGAGATTCGGCTATTCGCCTAATGAACATGCGAAAACAGATTGGTGAAGAGATGGAAGCTCACGTGAAGTACCTGAAATAAGGTCCACCAGCAGCCCTCCCCCTACAAAACCTTATTACAATGCCAAGCGCCTGCTTGGCATTGATCTATTTGATACCTTCGTGCTCTACACAGCCAAACCTGCTGCACACCCAATACAGACGACAAGAGCGTGATACCCAGCCAAAGGTTGAAATGAATCGGCACTTGTTCACCGATTTATTTTGACTGTAATAAAGTCGTCATTTTGCTCTGATTAAATACCGCCAATCATAATAGATGCATTTGAATTTCTTGGAGCCACTCTTGAGCGTCATACGCCCCACTCTTAGCGAGTCTACACTGAACAATTTAAAGGCTGTTGAGTACCAATGGGTTAGAACTTTGTACGTCGAAGGCTACGACAGCAATGAAATCAACCACTATATCCAAACGTGTTTCGGCGGAGATCCAACATTTGCCGATCTATTTCGTCGCGTGGCACTCGATCAAGAAAGCATCTATGTGTTATTGCAACACTTAGGCTGTGCTCCCTCGAGCAAAGAGTTCTGACTTCTAAGTCCCACCAAAAACCAGAAGCATAAATATGCCCACCTCCATAACCCTCATGAATATCACTTAAATATTCTGTAACTATCTCTCGCTTACCCATACATTTTCAGTGCAATTTCAGGTTTTGTTGCATACAAATCATTGAAGTATCACGCATTGGAATATTCACAACATATCAATAGTACAACAGCCACTTATACTGAGTGTCTGATTTGTGAGACTCGTTCATTTCTACAAGTAACCAAAATGAAGTGGTCGGTATTTAGGAGAGAAGTAACTCGAAACTTTGGGTTTTAAAGTAGATAAGAGCGCGATGGTTGACGAGTAACGCTGACACAAAAAACAAAAAGTAGTAGGCATAAAAAAACCCAAGTAAATACCTGGGTTAGAGTTACAAAAACCACTAATCATTAATAGCGTAAGGAACCTGATTAGTAGCCAGCTATGCGTAACCTGAGGGTTATTTTTATTACTGATCGGCGGCCAAACCAAATGATGTAATAAAAATGCCAATATAGAGCGACCTAACGGTCGCTCTTTTTCTTTCTTATAGAGTACAGCTTATCCTTTTACACCACCTGCCGTCAAACCGCCAACTAACCAACGTTGAGCAAGTAAGAACACGATAGTAATCGGAAGCGCTGATAGTACAGCCGCTGCCGCAAAGTCACCCCATAGGTAGTTCTGAGGGTATAGGTACTGCTGCATACCTACTGCTAGCGTGTAAGAGTTCACATCTGTAAGTAGGATAGACGCTACTGGTACCTCACCCACCGTCGCGATGAAAGATAGGATAAACACAACCGCTAGGATTGGCACAGACAGCGGTAGTAGAACCAGTCTGAATGCTTGCCAAGGCGTTGCACCATCAAGGGCAGCTGCCTCTTCCAGAGAGTTATCAATCGTTTCAAAGTAACCTTTAATCGTCCATACGTGCAGTGCAATACCACCTAGGTAAGAGAAGATTAGACCACCGTGTGTGTTCAAGCCTAAGAACGGAATGTATTGACCAAGTTTGTCAAACAGCGCGTAGATTGCTACTAGAGCCAGTACTGCTGGGAACATTTGGAAAATCATCATCGCTTTCAGGATTGTGTTCTTACCTTTAAAGCGCATGCGAGCAAACGCGTAAGCCGATGTCGTAGACAGTGTCACAATCAGAATCGATGTAATACCTGCAACCTTCACTGAGTTCCATAACCAAGTTAGCACAGGGAACGGAGGTGACGTTACCGAGCCATCTGCGTTCGTTACTGACATACCCAATGCTAGCTTCCAGTGTTCCAATGATGGGTTATCTGGAATCAAACTACCGGTAGCGAAGTTACCTTCACGGAACGAGATCGCGATGATCATCAGTAGCGGGAAGATAATCATTGCCAAGAAGCACCACAACACTGCATGCGTTGCCCACACTCGGTATTTAAGGCCTTTACCTTGTACCATAGCCATTGTCGTGCTCCTTAATCTTGAGACAGTTTAGTGAAACGAAGGTTTAGTAACGCTAGTGCACCAACCAATAGGAAGATAAGCGTTGCGATAGCACTTGCTAGACCGAAGTCTTGACCGCCGCCGCCTTCGAATGCAATTCGGTACGTGTAGCTTACAAGCAAGTCTGTGTAACCCGCTGGCTCAGAAGTACCAATCATGTTCGGGCCACCGTTCGTCAATAGTTGAATCATTACAAAGTTGTTGAAGTTAAAGGCAAACGCTGCAATCAATAGCGGTGTAAGCGGTTTAATCATCAATGGGAACGTAATGCGCTTGAAGTTATCAAGGAAGTTCGCACCATCAATTGCTGATGCTTCGTATAAATCATCAGGAATCGCTTTAAGCAGACCCATACATAGAATCATCATGTAAGGGAAACCTAGCCATGTGTTAACCATCAACACCATGGTTTTCGCTAAGATAGGGTCTGAGAACCAGTTCGGGCTTAAGCCGAAGATATTCTCGAGCACCATGTTGATCTCACCAAAGCTTTGGTTGAATAGACCCTTAAAGATAAGAATCGAGATAAACGCGGGTACGGCGTAAGGCAGAATCAGTAGAACACGATAAATAGAACGACCTTTCAACTCTTCCCATTGCACGATGTTAGCTAATACAAGGCCGATAACTAGCGTGAACGCTACGGTACATACCGAGAAGATAACCGTCCAAATAAAGATGCTGATAAACGGTTCTTTAATGCCGTCATCTTTCCATACACGCTCAAAGTTATGCGTACCAATGCTAACCACGAAACCTGGAGAGATGGTATTACCCGTAAACTCACCATTTGCATCAAC
Organism: Vibrio sp. 10N.261.51.A4; assembly: GCF_041471945.1. Taxonomy (NCBI): domain Bacteria; kingdom Pseudomonadati; phylum Pseudomonadota; class Gammaproteobacteria; order Vibrionales; family Vibrionaceae; genus Vibrio; species Vibrio sp. 10N.261.51.A4. The sequence goes on along the minus strand of NZ_JBFRPJ010000046.1, from coordinate 41,161 downwards.
AGGCTGGTAGAAACCTACATCCATATTTGGCTTGAGAACTTCACCCGTTTCATTGTTGATTAACGTTTCTTCATCGTCTTGTAGCGTGTAAAGCGGAGCAACAGAAGCAAACTTACGTAAGCCACTCATGCGGATGTCACCACCGTCAGGTAGATTGAAATCAACACCACTGATTGCTGCTCGGTTTTGGATGATCGCTTTGATCTTCTCTTTTTCACCTTGCGCAGACTCGATTACAGATAGGTCCATCTCTGTTTCTGTCATATTGTCTAGAGAAAATACGTCAGTCGCTAACAGTTGATCGCCATCTTTTACAACGATCTGGTGACCGTCATCTGTCTTGTACAAAGTAAATGGGTAGCTCTCACCGCTTTGGAAAGAACGGTCTAAAAGAACGGTTTGAGTACGCTCTAGAGAAAGCTGGTTTTTCGCGCTGTAGTTAGTAAACGCAAGCCCTACGGTGTATGCCAATGGGAAAAGAATGAACAAGATCATTCCGGCAATACCTGGGTAAATATAACGGTGGGCGTAAGTTTTTTTACTACCAAAAATGTAAAGTGCCAAAGCCGTTAAGATCACTGTAAGCAGCGCAAAAGCGAGCTCACCGCGAGAATACATTAGAATTGTAGCGTAGCCGTTTATTAAGCCAACGCTACCAAGCAACCCCCATTTAATGAAGACGCTTTTACTGCCTGGAAGGCTTGATGGTGCTGGGATAGCATCTGTACCTTGAACTGACTGCATAGAGGAACCTGCTAGCGATATAGATAAAAAATAGAAAAGTAAGGAGAGGTTACCCTCTCCTTAAAAGGTAGTGCCTGGGTGTTACTTAACCATACGACCTTCAGCAGCTTTTAGTGCTTGGTCTACTGATTGACGGCCGTCAACTACGTTGCCGATCGCTTCTTCCATGCTGTACCAGAATGTTGTGAACTGAGGGATGTTAGGCATGATTTCACCGTTCATCGCGTTGTCCATTGTTGCTGCAATACGAGTATCGCTGTCTAGTTGACGTTGGAAAGAGTTAAGAGCAACAGCGCCTAGTGGCTTGTCGTCGTTCAGGCTCTTCATACCTTCATCTGTTAGTAGGTAGTTTTCCATGAACTCAACAGCTAGATCGCGGTTTGGAGACGCAGTGCTGATACCACCCGCCCATACACCAACGAAAGGTTTAGACGCTTTACCGTTGAACTTAGGTAGTGTTGTTACGCCGTAGTCTACGCCAGCTTTCTTGATGTTTTCCCAACCCCAAGGGCCGTTGATTGTCATTGCAACGTTACCTGCAACGAATTCAGACTCAGCTACTGAGTAATCCATGTCTGCAGAGATAACTTTGTCTTGTACCATCTTCTCGATGAAACCTAGAGACTTCTGAACACCTTCAGTCGCTACGCCCGCATCTTTAATGTCGTAACCTTCTGCAGTCTGTTTGAATGCGTAGCCGCCGTCAGCTGCAAGTAGAGGCCATGTGAAGTAAGCGCCGCCACGTAAAGGCCACATGATCGCTTTCTTGCCGTCTTTCTGAAGTTCAGCGTTAAGTGCTGGGATTTCTTCCCAAGACTTAGGTGGGTTAGGAACAAGTGCTTTGTTGTAAATTAGGGAAACTGACTCAACAGCAACAGGGTATGCGATTGTTTTACCCTCGTATGAAACAGCGTCCCATGCGAAGTCTACGATACCTTCTTTAGTCTCTTTAGAAGGTTTGATATCTACAAGAAGTCCCGCTTCTGCATAGCCGCCAAAACGGTCATGTGCGTAGAAGATCATGTCTGGGCCATCGCCAGCTGCTGCTACTTGAGGGAATTTTTCTTCTAGCTTGTCAGGGAAAGCGACGGTTACTTTAACACCAGTATCTTCTTCGAAGCGTTTACCTACTTCAGCCATGCCTTCATAAGCTTTGTCACCACCTACCCAGATTGTTAGTTGTCCTTCTTCGATAGCAGCATTTGCACCAAAAGAACCCAGAGCAACTATTGTACCTAGAGCTACAGCGCTTAGAGCGTTTTTCATGTGAATATCCTTTTTATATTTATACGTAGGGCACATCTACCAAGATGAGCCAGTTTTCGGAGGTTATGATCTGAGAAAACAGACCCTAGCTCATCATCCTAGCCACTACGCCCTAGCTATTATGGCTTAAATTCGTGATCGCCATCCGGTCAGATTAGAGACTGCAATCACAAAACGTATACTCATCGTGATCAACATCACCGTTACGTGGTGGATTTATTTGAACTGGATCGCCAATTATTAATAACCCCGTATATCTACTCCTCCCCTCCTACTCCCCCTAGTTAATTTCCCATTGGGAGGATGTACCCTTACGCCATTTCACCGAAACTGCATTCATCCAAGAGTGGATAGTAAGAACCCTTTACCGGCAAGTGTTATGCGTTGACGCATTATTCATTTAGTTGGCTTCACTGCCCGCTGGTGTCTTATATTAGCATCGAGCTAAATCTGTGATTGAATCACGGGGGAGGTTTAGCTGGATGTGGGGGAAATGGGCATCAGTTTGGCTATGACGGGTGGGCTTGGTTAAAGAAGCCAAGTCTCACCCACTTTTTTCTTACTCATTCAATACTTACCAATTCCTACAGTTACTGCTGACCCAAAAATTTCTTATAATGATAAGCAGTAAAACTTAAAATTTGATCGATCGAGGACAAGCTAGATGGCGAGTGTCACGTTAAAAAACGTTTATAAATCATATGGTGATGTACAGATTTCTAAGGACGTAACCTTAGACATCAACGAAGGTGAATTCGTAGTATTCGTTGGACCATCAGGTTGTGGTAAATCGACGCTATTACGTTGTATCGCAGGTCTAGAAGACATTACGTCTGGTGATTTGTACATTGGCGACCAACGCATGAATGACGTTGAACCGTCAAAGCGTGGCGTAGGTATGGTATTCCAGTCTTACGCGCTTTACCCTCACCTTAACCTATACGACAACATGTCTTTCGGTCTTAAGCTAGCAAACGCAAATAAAGCTGAGATCGACAAGCGTGTTGAACATGCTGCAGAAATTCTTCAGCTTGGTCACCTTCTTGAGCGTCAACCTAAAGCGCTTTCTGGTGGTCAACGTCAACGTGTTGCTATTGGTCGTACTCTGGTTTCTCAACCAAACGTATTCCTACTTGATGAGCCTCTATCAAACCTAGATGCAGCACTACGTGTTCAAATGCGTTCACAAATCACCAAGCTACAGCGTCAACTGGGTTGTACCATGATCTACGTTACCCACGACCAAGTGGAAGCGATGACAATGGCGGATAAGATCGTTGTTCTTGATGGTGGTTATGTATCTCAAGTCGGTAAGCCGCTTGACCTTTACCACTACCCTCAAAACCGTTTCGTTGCTGGCTTTATTGGTTCACCGAAGATGAACTTCATGTCGGTACACATTGAACAAGCGGAAGCAGAACGCGTACAAGTTCAACTTTCTAACGGTATGACTTTCTGGATCCCAGTTGATGGTACGACTGTCAATGCTGGTGACCGTATGTCTCTGGGTATTCGCCCTGAACACTTGATGTCTGCTGAATCAGGTGACGCGACGATTGAAGCTGACGTGATGATGGTAGAGAAACTAGGTAACGAAACTCAGGTTTACCTAAACCTTGAAAGTGCCGACGCTGATGTTATCTATCGCCAGCCAGACACGTTGAAAATCGAATCAGGTGACAAGTTGGCGATTGGTATTCCAGCGCACCGTTGTCACCTGTTCCACAGCGATGGCCGCGCATGTCGTCGTTTGTACAAAGAATACGGCACAGACTAATCGCTTAGCCTTTTAGGATATAACTGCCCATATCGAATCCCTCTTACTCAGTAAGGGGGATTTTTTTATGTGCTGGAGACGGTATCACTTACATTGAATAGTTCATGAGTCAGCTACTCGGTCTTTCGTTAGCGGCAATAAAAAAGGCCTAGCAATCGCTAGACCTTTATCTGTTAGTTAGGCTATCAGCTCAACCGCTAATATCACTTCTTTCAGACATGAAACCTGTCTAAATCAACTTAGTGAATTGGCGTATCATTCTGTTTGTTGAACTGGCCAAAATGCTTCTCTAACACTTCAGGTGTCAGTTTGCCTTCCGCTTCTAGTCGCTTGAACTCAGCAACAATTGCTTTTTGCTCTTCAAGTGATGGCAGTTTCACCTCAGGCTCATCGCCCATCTCTTGAGTCATCTGCTCTAGTTCTTTTTCAAAATCGCTCATGATACTTACCTAAATATTAAACCTAACCAGATTTTACTCATTTACGCCCTATGATGCTAGGGCGATTGAGTGCAAAGCCTGAAACCAGATCAAGCGAACGTCAGTTAGAAGAAAACAAGCCCGTAAATAAAAAGAGCTGAATTCACGATTAAATGAATCCAGCTCTTAGTTTATGTCTCTTTCTAAGCCATGCTACAGCTTAAAGGGATTAAAGCTTAAACGAACCAACCATCTTATCTAGACGAGAAGAAAGGTCTCGAAGCTCTTGGCTCGCTTCTGCAAGTTGCTCAGCCGTGCCCGTTGTCACTTCGTTGATTGCGTTAATCTCTTCAATGTTCTGGTTGATGGTGTGAACTACGGTTGATTGCTCTTCCGTTGCCGTTGCCACTTGAGTGTTACGGTCTGTGATATCAACGATACGGTCTGAAATACCACTCAGCACGTCTACCGCTTCATCCGACGCCGATACACCTTCAAGGGTAATCACCTTACCCGCACTCATTGCCGTTACTGCATCTTTCGCATCGCTTTGCAGTTGGTTGATCATCTTTTGAATCTCTTCCGTTGAATCTGCGGTACGGCTTGCTAGGTTACGTACTTCATCCGCTACAACCGCAAAACCACGACCTTGCTCACCGGCACGGGCTGCTTCAATCGCTGCGTTTAATGCGAGTAAGTTAGTTTGCTCTGAAATATCACGGATAACACCCAGAATAGAACCGATGTCTTGAGTTGTAGAAGCCAGTTGCTCTACTACCTGACCCGTGCTTTCGATATCTTGCGCCAAACGGCTGATCGCGTCTTTTGCTTTGTTCACCACAGAGCGACCTACTTCCGTATTGCCTGAAGCTTGGGTAGCCGTTTCTGCTGCGGTTGCCGCGTTCGATGCAATCTCGCTGATGGTCATACCCATTTGGTTAATGGCAGCCACCACTTGAAGCGTTTGGTCACGCTGTTCTTGGCTGTTGTCGTGGGTGATGTGGGCTTTGTTAGAGACACTCTCTGCTGCCACTTGAAGCGCTTGGCTTGTCGAACACACCTCTTTCATCGACTCGTGAATTTTTTCAATGAATCCGTTGAAGCCTTTTGAAAGCTGTGCGATTTCATCGTTGCCTTTCACTTCAATACGCTGTGCCAGGTCGCCATCACCTTCGCCAAGGTCGCCGAAACGCTTAGCCAGAAGTTTAATCGGTTGAGTAATGCTGTTCGCCAGAACTACGCCCATTAGGATAAACACTAATGCCACAACCGCAGTCATGATCAGCATCTTTTGTGCAGTCGCATCTAGCTCTGCAAATACTTCATCAGTCGGAACGACACCAATAACAAACCAGTCCATTGACGACACATACAAGCTCGCCACGAACAGCTCTTGGCCTTGGCTTTCAGTGGTAATCAGGCTAAAGCCCGACTTGTTCAGTAGTTGACTTGATTGAGGGCCGTAAAGTTGTTGAAGTGAAGAGTCACTGCGAGAACGCTCACGGTGAATTTGAACATCACCTTGGCTATCGGTTAAGAAGACAAAACCGGTATTTTCAATCTTGAAACCGTTCAGCAGGCTAACCATGTCATCCATCGACTTTGATAGACCAGACATCGCCAAACCAGAAGGCTGCTGATAGTTAGCAAACATCTTCACTTCGCCATTGGCTTCTTGGAACATGCTCACCATGGTCGGCTGTCCAGATTGCGTAAAGCCAAAGAACCAACCATCTTGTTGTTGGTTTAACTGACGTAGGAAACCATTTTGATTCCAGTAGTAAGCCGTTTGACGGTTCGCCACTGATGCATCGTTCAACTGATACTGGTTACGAACATTGTTCAGCTGTTTAACCAGTTTATTTTCTAGTGCCGGATCGCGATCGGTCGATTCGATAGCATCAGAAATAAATTCATTTGAAGCAATTTGCTCCGCCGCTAGCAATAGCTGAGAGACTTCTCGGTCAATTTCACCATTGATTCGCTCTAGCATTCCTGGAAGTTCAATATCGATCAATCGATGACTTAATACATCTCTTGCTTGTTGTTGTGCCATTGCGCCGACAATCACTGTCGATGCAAGAACCGCAAAGGTAATTCCAAGTACAACTTTTTGCTTGATACTCAGAGAGTTAGTTTTAAACATATTTGGACCTTTAAAAAGAATCGCTCGTTATTGGTATACCCTGAACAGGACTTTTTTAGTGCACTCCAACAAGCAATGCACAATCTGAGTGATGTATCGGCCACAACCAATAAAACTAGAGACTTTCTCTCAAAAAATTGCAAATGTGATGTAACAATTAGAAACATTCACCTTGAACATGAATTAACTAAGCAAATACCGCATTGTCGAGAGTCGATTTTAGCTCTCAGCCCTTAGATCCACCCGAACTCAAACCACTATCCACCGCCTAGCTTTTGTATATAAAAACCAATTGATATGGTAATAATCACAACCTAACGATGTTTTTAGCTAACCACTTGTAAATCTTTCCAATTTTGAAAAAATAAATTACGCAAATGTACTGGAACTTTTTCCTCGAAATCAGTGACCAATACACAAAATAAAAATCAAATGGATACCCAGAGAGTCCAAAATGCACAAAACAAATTTCGAAGTCCTTCAAAACTATCTAGAGTCTCAAATCATTGGTCAAAAAGAGCTCGTTAAGCAACTGATGATCGCCCTTTTAGCGGATGGTCATATCCTCGTTGAAGGACCTCCCGGCTTAGCAAAAACTCGCGCAGTAAAATCATTGGCTGACTGTGTTGAGGGCGACTTCCACCGTATTCAATTCACTCCCGATCTATTACCAGCCGATTTGACGGGTACCGACATTTTTCGTCCTGAGACTGGAGAGTTCACCTTCCAATCAGGCCCGATTTTCAACTCGCTGATTCTAGCGGATGAGATCAACCGAGCTCCGGCGAAAGTTCAAGCGGCAATGCTGGAAGCAATGGCAGAGAAGCAAGTAACTGCCGGTCGAAAAACCTATGCGCTGCCTGAGCTATTTTTGGTAATGGCAACACAGAACCCAATTGAACAAGAAGGGACTTACCCGCTACCGGAAGCTCAGTTAGACCGATTCTTGCTTCACCTAGAGGTTGAATACCCAGATATGGAAAGCGAGCTTGAGATCTTACGACTCAACCGTGGTGAGGCTCAAGGTAACGAATCAGCTCAGCCACAACAGATATCTCAGCAAACGATCTTTGAAGCGCGCCAAGAAGTGCTCAACACTCACATGGCAGACACCATTGAGCAGTACATCATCAGACTGGTAATGGCGACTCGCCAACCTAAGCAATACAGTGACCAACTTGATCAATGGTTAGACATGGGTGTCAGCCCGCGTGCAACCATTGCGTTAGACCGTTGTGCCCGCGCTCACGCTTGGCTTGCAGGACGCGACTATGTTACACCCCAAGATGTTCAAGCGATGGCATTCCCTGTGTTACGCCACCGTCTACTGCGCAGCTACCACGCACAAGCTGAAGGTGTCACCGCAAACCAAGTGATCGCACACCTTATTTCATTGGTTGGCAGCGCATAGGGATACGCGCATGAATAATCAACTACCTAATCATAGTGACGGTGTCACGTTAAATTTGGATGAGCTGCTGCAATTCAAAGCGCAGTCTGTTCGTTGGTTGCCTCCAGCCAAGAGCCTTTGGTCTCAACTCAATGGTCAACACGAGAGCAACCGCAAAGGTCGCGGGATGAATTTCTCTGAGGTTCGTCAATATCAAGCGGGCGATGACATTCGCAGCATTGATTGGCGTGTAACAGCCAGAACGGGCAAAGCGCATACCAAGCTTTTCTCTGAAGAGAGAGAACAGCCTGTCATTTTATTCTTGGATCTATCAAGCAGTATGATTTTTGGCTCAACCTTACTGCTGAAATCGGTTCAACTTGCTCACTTTGCTAGCCAACTGTGCTGGCTTACTGTGGCTCAAAAAGACCGAATTGGCGCGGTGATCGATACTGGCAAAGAAGTCATTGAGATTAAGCCAAGTGCAAGCAACCATGCTCCACTGCGTATTTTGCAAAAAGTCATAGAAATCAATAATGCGGCACTGTCTAATCACGACAATCATAATGACACGACCTTAGAGCATGGGCTGAAATCTCTGCACCAGCTTTGCCCTAAAGGAAGCGATATTATTATCCTCAGTGACTTTGTGCGTTACCAAGAAAGTGACTACTCACTTATCAGTCAAATTCGGAGGCACAACAGAGTACGTCTGGTGCATTTCTACGATCCGCTGGAGCAAGGTGAAACCGCCTATAAAGGTTCTAAGCAGGTCACCGATGGCAGCAAAACTCAATGGTTTAATTTCTCTTCTAATAAAGAAAAGCAAAAGCTTAACCATGCTTTTTCGCTTAAGAAACAGCAGCTGCAACAGATGGGTTTGTCTCTCGCTATACCCTATAGCTCGCTGTCGAGTGCGCAGTCACTCATGAGCCAGATATCAGGAGCTCAGTCATGAAACAGCCCTTAGATTTAAGTCCGGTTATTGCGCCAGACGCACCGACTTGGTGGCCTTTGGCGTGGGGTTGGTGGGCAGTGGTTATCACAGTCATTACCCTGATTTCCTTGGTGTTTTTCATTCTAAAACGTAGAAAAAACAATCAACAGGCGAAGCAAGAAGCGCTGTCCTACTTTAGCAATAGTCAGTCCCAAGATGGCTTGTCTCCGAGCAAAGCGCAAGACATCGTTCGTCAGGCAGCACTGAGCTATTTCCCTCGTGGAAAAATTGCAGGCTTGTCTGGTGATGATTGGTTGACGTTCTTAGATACACAATTAGCGAAGCCGTTATTTGTAGCAAAACAATCCCAGTGGCAACAAGCGCTCTATCAAGATGCAGCCCTTATGAACGACGACCAGAAAAAGGCTCAACAGCAATTGGTTAATGACTGCGAAACCTGGCTTCGTAAAGCTCTTCCTCCTAAGCGAGGTCTTTATGAGTGATTTTCTAAGCCCTATGTTTCTAAGCAGGGACTTGCTAAACATCGAGTTCGTTTGGTGGTGGATGTTCTTCATCGCGCCACTGCCGTTGCTCGTTTACTTGTTCTCACCAAAGTCAGAATCGAGCAATGCCCTAAGGCTTCCATTTCTGCCAGAAGACAGCAATACCAAAACACCGAGCAGTCGTTTACCAAAGGCGTTGTCCGTGATTATCTGGCTTCTGCTGGTTACGGCGAGCGCGCGCCCTGTATGGTATGGCGAACCGGTAGAGTTTCAACCGAAGCATCGTGATTTGATGTTGGTCGTCGACCTCTCCTACTCGATGAGCCAAGAAGACATGCAGTTCAATGGCGAATACATCGACCGCTTGTCGGCGGTGAAACGCGTATTGAGTGACTTTATTGAGCGTCGTAAAGGTGACCGAGTCGGATTGGTACTATTTGCTGATCACGCCTATCTGCAGACGCCACTGACGTTAGATAGAGACACGCTTTCACAACAGCTCAATCAAGCGGTGTTAAAGCTGATTGGTACTCAAACCGCGATTGGTGATGGTATTGGCCTTGCCACCAAAACCTTTGTCGATAGCGATGCGCCCCAGCGTGTAATGATTCTACTCAGTGACGGCAGCAATACCGCCGGGGTATTAGACCCGCTAGAAGCCGCGGATATTGCAAAGAAATACGACGCGACGATTTACACCGTGGGTGTCGGTGCCGGCGAGATGATGGTCAAAGAGTTCTTCATGACGCGCAAGGTCAATACTGCTCAAGACTTGGATGAACGCACACTAATGGAAATTGCCAAACGCACTGGCGGCCAATACTTCCGAGCACGTGACAGCAAAGAGTTAGCGACGATTTACGACATCATCAACCAGTTAGAACCCGTGACGAACGCTACTAAGATCTGGCGACCACAACAAGAATGGTTTGTGTGGCCACTGTCGGCGGCAATGTTCTTCGCATTTATGCTGTTAGCCATTAGGAGAAACAATGTCTAACTTTACTTTTATCTACCCATATTGGTTCTTGGCGCTTGCTGCATTGCCCGCTATTTGGTGGCTAAGCAAGACACAATCCAAGCAAGGATTACTCGCGTCACACATCGCTCGATACTTGGCGCCAGAATCGAGCAAGCCATCGAAAAATCGCAGTACTTACTTCGGTATTTGGTGGCTGGTCGGCGTTATTGCATTAGCTGGACCAAGCTTCGAGAAAAACGAACAGCCGAGCTTTGAAAAAACGCAGGCACGAGTTGTGATCATGGATATGTCGATGTCTATGTATGCCACCGACATTAAGCCGAATCGCTTAACTCAAGCGCGATACAAGGCTCTGGATCTGCTTTCATTATGGAAGGAGGGGCTAACAGGCATGGTGGCATATGCTGGAGATGCTTACACCATTAGCCCGCTAACCTCAGACATCAACACAATCAAGAACCTAGTCCCTAACCTGTCTCCAGATATCATGCCTTATCAAGGCGGTGACGCCGCATCAGCCGTTAAGCTTGCGATTGATATGATGACTCGCGCGAAGATCTACCAAGGTGATTTGGTATTGATTGCTGATGACATCGATGACCAAGAGAAGAAACAGATCGACTCGCTGCTATCTGGTAGCAATTGGACGCTATCCATTTTAGCGGTGGGTACTGAAAGTGGCGCACCCATCTCTTTGCCAACAGGCTCAATGCTGCAAACCGACTCAGGACAAACCGTGGTGGCAAAAACCAACTTGAAGAACATGCGCGAGCTTACACGCAGCTATGGTGGCACGTTTACTGAAGTTCAATTTGATAACTCAGATGTTGAACACATCGCGAGCTACCTCGACCGCGTTGCAACAACATCAGAAGTCACCAAGACCAACAACTCACTCAACACCAGAGTGAACAACGGCTTCTGGTTACTGCCTTTGCTATTACTTCCCGCACTTGGATTATTCAGGAAAGGGGTTATTTGGTGTGCCTTAGCTGGAGTTATCTCTTTTAGCCAACCAAATACTGCGTTTGCGAACCCGTGGAAAACCGATGATCAAGTAGGCTATCAGCTGTATCAGAACGAGGACTTCCCACAAGCTGCTGAACAGTTCACCCAGCAAGAGTGGAAAGGCATTGCTCAATACAAAGCCGGTGATTTCGAAGCCGCAGAGCAGACGCTGCAAGACCTTTCTGGTGAAGATGCTCGCTACAACCTTGCTAACGCCCAAGCCCAACAAGGTAAGTACGACCAAGCGATACAAGAGTATCAACGTATTCTTGAAAGCAACCCTGAGCATGCTTATGCCAAGAAGAACCTAGAGATTGTCGAACAGGCTCAGAAGCAACAGCAACAGCAACAG
>NZ_JBFRPJ010000046.1:17372-28872 GCF_041471945.1 Vibrio sp. 10N.261.51.A4 | reverse complement strand
AACAGCAACAGCAACAGCAAGACGATTCTGACGCCAAAGACCAGAAAGACCAAAATCAGCAAGGTCAGCAAGGTCAGCAAGGTCAGCAAAATGATTCTTCGCAAAGCTCTCAGGATCAACAACAAAGCTCCGCTGACAATGGCAAGTCGCAAGATCAAAGCAGTAACCAAGATCAACGCGGTAGCCAAGACCAAAACTCATCTCAAGGCCAACCTGAAAATCACTCTGACTCTGAAAAGTCTAAACAAGACGACAAGCAAGCCGGTCAACAAAGTAACAGTGACCAGCCGAAACAGAGTGACCAAGAAGGCGCTACACCTCAAAGTGCTAGCGCACAACAAGCTTCAAAAGAAGATGGTGAGCAAAGTGGTCAGCAAGCTGTAGCACAAACCTCAGATCAACCTCTGTCGAGCGACCCTGACATGCGAAAACTTGAGCAAGTAGAAAGCGCCCGTGACCCGAGCCAACTGCTTAAAGCGCAAATGATTTTACAAGCACGACAAAAAAGTGCTCCTAACAACCAGAAGAAAAAGTGGTAACCATGCGATTTCTAAACAAGCCATTTTTATCCGTACTCCTAACATTGTTGTTGGGAGCTTTCTCGTCCTTCTCAGTATTGGCTGCAAACGCCGTGGCGAGTGTTTCACATAACAGTGTCACCAAAGATGAAGTGTTCCTTCTTAGAGTCGCAACCGATGAAAAGGTCTCTTCTGATGCTCTAGATCTAACAGCGCTCCAGCAGAATTTCTATGTCGGCACACCAAACTTTGGGTCATCGATGCGAATCGTCAATGGCAGCCGTTCGGTGTCAAGTGAATGGAACATCAGCCTTGCTCCTCTGCGTTTAGGCAAGATCCAGATTCCTAGCTTCGATATTGAAGGGGCGAAAACTCAGCCTATCACCATCAATGTTGCCGTTAATAAAGCTGCGCCCACTCAACATGACATGGCAGAGTTCCAGCTTAATCTCAGCAAGAACTCGCTGTACCCACAAGAAGTGGCTGAGCTTGATGTAAAACTCATCATCAAAGCTGATCCAAGAAGGCTGCAAGATCCTAAAATAGCGCCACCGAGCTCGCCGGGTTTAGATGTGGAACCTATTGGTGAATCGAAGCAATTTCAAGATGTTCTCAATGGACAAGAGGTGACGGTAGTTCAACAGTCTTTCCGTATCTCTTCACAAAAGGCCGGACAGTTTAAGCTGAATGGACCGAAGCTGACTGGAGCCGTTGTTTACTCAACCAACAACTCCAGTACAACGCGTCTGTTCCAGCTCGACACGCCCGTTGAAACCTTAGATGTCACCGTCAAAGAGGTGCCAAAAGGCTACCAAGGTGAGTGGTTACCAACATCAAACTTCAAACTGATTCAACAATGGTCAGATAGCCAAGGCAATCAACTGGGAAATAGTAATGGTTTAGAAGGCGACAACCCATCCATTGAAATGGAAGCGGGTGACTCGTTAACTCGTACCATCACCATGACGGCTAGCAACTTAACGCAACATCAGCTGCCAAAACTGAATATCACCTACCCTAAATCGGTACGTGTTTATGAAGAGAAGCCGCAATTTGGCACAACTCAGTCAGGTGATTCTGTCGTTGTTTACAAGCAAGTATTGATTCCGAAAGAGGCTGGAAATATCTCGCTTCCTGATGTGTCTCAAGCTTGGTTTAACACCGATTTGCAATCAGAACAAACCAGTAAAGCGCAGGGGCTAGAGTTGGCGGTAAAAGCAAGTGATCGCGCAGCGTCAAGCACTCCACCAGTTACGGCTACGCCCGCCCAACAACTAAGCCCGACGGTTGTTACTGTGGATAGCCCTGGGATCTGGCCTTATCTCACTGCTCTGTTTGCTGTTTTATGGTTAATCAGCTCAGCGATGGCTTTCTATTTCTGGTCACGACGTGGTGTAACGACAAAACCAACACACATAGTTGAACGTCAATCAGATACGGCAGACGCGCTTATTGAAGCGCTGAAAACGAAAGATGGCGTGATGACCAGAACCTTATTTGAACAGTGGAAAGCTGAAAACCCAGATCTGAGTGATGAGACAATAGAAGTGGTTGAAACTGAGCTAACGAAGCTCAATCAGAGCCTCTATGCTGAAGCTGATTCACCAAGTCAGTCATGGGATCCTTCTGAGTCGCTCAAAGCAGTTAAAAAACCAAAGCGAGTCACAAGCAAAGCACGCAAGAGCACATTGGAAAAGCTTTAGTTAACCAGCAATCTAAGTAAAAAAAGAAAGAAGCCGTGATGACCACCTTGTGATCATCACGGCTTCATTCGTTTTACGCTAGAGAGAAACAGATACCGCACTAAGAAATTGAAACTGCGACCTTTTTACGTTTCAACGCAGAAACGATTCGATTTCTCCCAGAGTCTTTGGCTTGATACAAGGCTTTGTCTGCCTTGCCATACAGTAGGTCGAAGTCAAACTGGCGCTGATCAGAAGTTATAGAAGCATACCCGACAGACGCGGTTAGATACTGGCTGGTACTGCTTTCACAATGGAGGATCTTCGCCTCTTCAATGCACTTTCTGATCGACTCTGCTCGCCGCTTGGTTTCAGAGTGATGGGTACCAATCATCAACAACATAAACTCCTCTCCCCCAATACGACAGAAGGTCTCTTGTTCATTGTAAACATGGTTATTTAGTATCTTACCTATCGAGCGTAAAGCAGCGTCACCTTCGGTATGGCCATAAACACTGTTGTACAAACCAAAGTGGTCGAGGTCGACAAGGATCAATCCAAATGTGACTTCATATTGTGTGGCAAACGCTCCTTGATCGTCGCAGTTCAAATCTTCTAACACTTGCGACAACATACGGCGGTTTCCAAGGCGCGTCAGCGGGTCTAATTTAGAAATGATATCCAACTGTTCGTTGGCTCTTTCAAGCTCTTGAGTGCGCTTACTAACCTCTTGCTCAAGCGTTTCATTGAGCTTTTTAAGCTCCTCTTGCGCCATGGTTCTTTGCAACACCTCTGCAAGGCTAGAAGCAAAGATACGAATCACTTCGCGAAGCTGGGAAGTTAAAGGGCTGCGTGTTAACAAGTTATCTGCGGCAATAAATGCAATCGGCTCACCCGTATTGGTGGTGAGCATGGTCATTGCCGTCCAACCTACCCCAACAATATTAAAGTCATGATAGATAGGTACTGATTCTTCAAACGCAACTTGATTGGGACAAGCGCGAGCCGCTGAAACAATGTTGCGTTCCACCAGCTCTGAACGATAGTAGGACTCGTCGACAATATCGCCTTTTATATCCGTACCCCAAGTACCTTGCATGTAGCTGCAATTCTTATCGGTCAGGAAAACCGCCAATCGGTCGATGCCTAGGTGTTGAATAGCAAAGCTAACCGCAGACTTACACACCTCACTAACACTGTCGCAGCGAGACAACTCCACCATGCTCGAGTGCAGCATGCGTATGTTCTGCTCTTGGCGTTTACGAATGTATATCTGAGAGAGCAGCGAGCCAAAGGACTCAAGCATCTGCTTTTGATAATTGGTTATGGGTGAACGGTGGATGTAGTTATCCATCGCAATCCAGCCGACCGGTTTATCCCCTTCACGCAAGATAAGCATCCCATTCCAGCCCTGCCCCACCACCTTGCCTTCGGTGTAGAGTGGCGCTTGTTCAATAATGACTAAGTTGGTGTGGTTGTCAGATAGCGCCTCAATGTATTCGGCCTCAAGCTGGTGTAAATCATATTGAGTATGATGTTCACTGTTGGTTTTACCCGTTTCGTCAGTGCCGTAAGTACCACTAAAACAGCGCTTTTTCATATCAAGTAACATGAAGATCGCACGATCAAAGCCTAGGCGATCGCGTACGGCTTCTACTGATGCTTTATAGAGTGCATCTAAAGTTTCTGGATTAGAAAGCTCTAACGCCACCTGATGAACTAGCTTCATGTTCTCGACAAACAATTCACGAAGCTTAATCTCATCAAGGTATTGAGCTTCTCGTGTGTCTCTGTGTTTGATCTCAAGTGCCGCGTTCTTCTCAGCACGAATACACTGCCAGCGAGCGGCGGCAAGTTGAAGAACATCTAGATCTTGGTCGAAGGTTTGATTGATCTTTTCGGCATCGCAATTTTGAATAATTAAATAAGTTCTACAGGCAGGCGCATTGTCGAGCATCATGATGAACGACTCCCCACCGAGCACTTTTATGTGATCCCAGTTACAAGTATTGATTGCCATAGGTAAAACACCGTCTGCGGTATCAAACTGTGAAACCCAAGGCCAAAATGTAGAGGGGTAATACTCAAGAGAGGTTAATTCGCCATGACAAAACAGCGGCAACGAATCGCTTTCCGGTATCGGCTCAGCAAATATCCCTATCCCTTTTGGAGCAAGCATTTTAGCCAAGTACTCAAAAAGAGACTCTGCCAACAGACGGTGATCGCGCGTAGCAGATATTTGTTTTGCAAAGGCTTTTACAGGCACAGCTTCCGTCCATTGGCTATTGAGAATACAGCAAAAATACAGAAGCCTTGATATGCAATCAATGTAACTAAAAATGAGATGTTAAGCGGGTCGCAATTTCACTTTTTACATTATCACAAGCATGAGAAGGACTACAAAAATGGGATTTCCTGCCCAAATTTTCATCGACATTGAGGCTTTTTTAAAGGCATAAAAAAGCCCCACATAAAGTGGGGCAAAACTTCCATCGCTTATAGTTATAGTGATAATTCTGTCGATCTATTCGATTATCTAACCTGCGTATCAGTTAGCGTGCTGGTTTTGCTAATAGGCCAAACACAGCACTTAAATAATCAATTAACCAAAGTCACCGTTTACGTAACCTTTAGTACGATCATCTTTTGGTTCGCTGAAGATAACACTCGTTTCGTTGTGCTCTACAAGCTCTCCCATTAGGAAGAAAGCAGTACGGTCTGAGATACGACGCGCTTGCTGCATTGAGTGCGTTACGATAACGATAGTGAAGTCTTTCTTCAGGTCTTCCATCAATTCTTCAATCTTGTGCGTCGCGATTGGGTCAAGAGCCGATGTAGGTTCATCCATCAGGATTACATCCGGTTCCATTGCAATAGTACGAGCGATACATAGACGTTGTTGCTGACCACCAGACAAGCCAAATGCGTGTGCTTTAAGACGATCTTTTACTTCGTCCCACAGTGCTGCACTGCGCAGTGAGCTTTCTACTACTTCATCAATGTGCTTCTTGTCTTTGATGCCTTGAGCACGCAAGCCGTAAGCCACGTTCTCGTAGATGCTCATTGGAAATGGGTTTGGCTTTTGGAATACCATGCCTACACGAATACGTAGGTCAGCCACATCAATATTGCCGTAGATGTTTGTACCATCCATATCCAGCTTACCTTTGATAGTAACGCCTTCAATTAGGTCATTCATGCGGTTCAAGCAACGTAGTAGCGTTGACTTACCACAACCAGATGGGCCAATCAGTGCCGTAACCTGACGAGTAGGAATTGGCAGGTTGATAGATTTAAGCGCTTGGTTGTCGCCGTAAAACAGGTCTAGGTTCTCAATATCAAATTTGTTCATGTTCGTAATCTCTAAATTCTTAAATTCGTGTCTAACTTGATGCTTTCTTTATCACGGGGGCTCTCTTTATTGATGAGCCAGCTAATGAGCTTAGTAAGTTGCCGTGTTGAAGCGTCTCGCAATCAGTTTTGTAACCATGTTGATCAAGAGAACCAGTACGATTAGGACTGTCGCCGTGCCGTAGGCTTGGTTCCACTCATCGATAGTAAATAGCTCTGTTGTCAGCTTATATAGGTGAACCGTTAGTGTACGGCCAGAATCGAATACCGACTCAGGAACACGTGCCACCATACCTGCTGTTAAAAATACAGGTGCTGATTCGCCAATTACACGACCAATACTAAGAATGACCGAAGTTAAGATACCTGGCATTGCGCTTGGTAAGATCAAACGCCAGATAGTGTAGATTTTTGAAGCGCCAAGGCCATATGAGCCTTCACGGTAAGTTTGTGGCACTGCCATCAATGCTTCTTCTGTAGTACGAATGATTACAGGAAGAATCAGGATACTTAGCGTTAGTGCACCCGACAGAATCGAGAAGCCAAGACCAAGAATCGAAACAAAGAAGGTCATACCAAACAGACCAAAGATGATCGATGGGATACCAGCTAGCGACTCAGTACAGAATCGAATCACTTTCACCAATCGGCTACCTACTTTCGCATATTCAGTTAGGTATATCGCCGTCATGATGCCTAGTGGCGCGGCTACCGCAATCGATGCAATTACCATGTAGATCGTGGCAATGATCATTGGGAAAATACCACGCTCTTCACCAGTACGAGTGTAATCGTCAGTGATGAAGTTCCAATCTACGTATTGCAGACCGTTCGATAGGATGTACCAAATAATCCAGAATAAGAAACCAACGGTTACAGCCGCAGCTGCCCAGATAAAGCCTTTCAGGATGTTATCTTTGGTTTGACGTGCTTGTTTTAGTTTTACGCGATCCATATTACTTATCCTCGCCTACTTCGCTTTTTCACGGTTAAGATAAAGTAGAGCACCATTTAACATCATGATGAACACTAAAAGTACAACACCCGTTGCGTACAATGCGCTAGCGTGAACGCCACTTGCGTAAGACATTTCAATTGCAATGTTTGCTGTTAGCGTACGAGCTGAGTCCAAAATGCCTTCTGGCATTGCTGGCGCGTTACCCATAACCATGATGATTGCCATCGTTTCGCCAAGTGCGCGACCGATACCCAAAATCACACCAGTCATAATGCCTGAACGTGCAGCAGGAACGAGTAGCTTAAAAATCGTGTAGATTTTCGAAGCACCCAGTGCAAGTGAACCTTCTTTGTATGTGCGAGGTACAGCACGAATCGAAGTTTCAGAAACCGTGATAACGGTAGGAAGAATCATGATACCCAGAACAATGATACCCGCCAGGATAGTGTTACCCGCTGGTACTTGGAAAACGTTCTGAATCATTGGAACGATAATTACTAGACCGAAGAAGCCGTAAACTACCGACGGGATACCCGCTAGAAGCTCAACTGCTGGTCGAATAATATCTGCAAGACGCTTTGGAGCAATCTCAGCAATAAAAATAGCGGTTAATACACCAACTGGTACACCAACAACTACAGCTCCAAGTGTCGAAACAATCGATGCAACAATCATAGTTGCAACACCGAATAGAGCTGGAGGTAACCAGTCAACACCCAGAACAATGCCAGAAACACCGGCCTCTTGGAATGCAGGGATACTCTCTGCAACGATAAAGTAAGCGATAACGGCTAGTGATACGATGCCGATTACAGCACTCGATAAGAACAAGCCATGGAAGATTCTTTCTCTCCAGTCGATGCGCTTCTTAGCACGTAGACTTGGCTTGTTGATTTGAGTCGCTTCAGTATTCATAAGCTTTTCACTATTTGCGATGGTCATATATAAAATCTCAAACTTTGTGGCTCAATAAGAGCTCGAAATAAACAAAGTTGAAAGAAAAGGCTCAGCCTAAAGCAGGCTGAGCAATAATTAAGATTGAGTCAGTTAAGATTAGTTAACTGTGATGTAGCCTTTTTTAGCTGAGATAGCTTGAGCTTCGTCTGCAACCATCCAGTCTAGGAATTGTTGAGTTTCAGCTGATGGAGCGCCATCTTTGTAAAGAACTAGGAAAGGACGAGCAACTTTGTAAGAACCGTTCTTAACGTTGTCTACAGACGCAGCAGCGCCGTCGATAGTTAGAGCTTGAACAGATTCGTCAACTGTACCTAGAGAGATAAAGCCGATAGCGTATGGGTTGCTTGCTACAGAAACTTTAAGTGCGCCATTACCGTTTGCAACTTGTGCACGTTGAGAGATAGCCGATACTTTTTTATCGCCAATCGTCTTCTTAAGCTTCATGATGTCTTCGAATGCACCACGTGTACCAGATGCAGTATCACGAGTGATTGCTACGATAGGCTTGTCTGCACCGCCAACATCTTTCCAGTTAGTGATGTCGCCTTTGTAGATTGAAGTGATTTGCTCAGCTGTAAGAGCAGATACTTCGTTATTTGGGTTTACAACAACTGCGATACCGTCACGAGCGATAACGAGCTCTTTCAGGTCAGCTGTTTTCTCTTCTTCTTTTAGGTCACGAGAAGAGATACCAAGGTCAGCACTTCCATTTTTTGCTGCTTTGATGCCTGCAGAAGAACCTGGTGCTTGAATTTCGATGAACACTGGTTCGCCTTTATTCATGTAGGTTTCTGCAAAAACTTCAACCAGTGGAGAAGCACTGTTAGAGCCAACTACAGAGATAGTTTCTTTAGCTGAAGCTGTATTCACTGTTAGAGCGCCTAGTAGTGCGATTGCACCGATAACTGTCTTTTTCATCACAAATTTCCTTTAGTGGCGTTATTGCCGTAATGTTTTGCTTGAACGAGGCCTACTTTAGAATCCGAATGTGACAGTTGTGTTTCACTTAATTGAAGCCTATATGACAACTACAATTTAATGGCTAATTTCTCTCCTACTCGATGAATTGATAGTCGCGCCCCCATCAGATGCAGTTATTGAATGCAGGTGTCACCATCGTTTGAGCACCAAAAACTAGATTTCCTTCCCTATTTATATCGAACACTAACCAATATATTTCTCTATTTATCAATCAAGTAGCCCTAACACGATGGATAAAAAGATCCACCTTTATCGCCATTTAGAACAATAAACAACCATCTATATCAAATACCTATCGCATATAACGAAATCAAAGCCTTTACTGATTGAATTGTCAGTCTCATTAGTTAGAATCGCCAACTAATTCTAATAATAATAATTCTCATCTATTTATTTTATTCAAAGAAGGACATTACATGCGCCAACTTCTCAGTGGCTTATCAATCAAAATACAAATTCTTATACCCGTACTATTTTCCGTCGTTTTACTTTTAGCCGGTGTCATTATCGGTGGTGAAAAGCTAGAAAGTGCATTCAAAGATGTGTCAGTAGCAACCGACCAATTAATCTTACATAAAGAAGAACTCAGCGAAATCGTCGACAACAGCTATGGCATGCGCATCAAAGCGATTTACAGTCTATTCAATGCCGATGACGTAAAAACACTGGTTGAAACACTAAACCAAAAACGCGATCAGAATACTCGCCTACTGAATTCATTAGACACAGTGCCAGGCATGCAAGATGAAGTGGCCGCGATGAACAAAGCGATGAATCACTATGTCGATTTTTCTCGCACCACCATGCTTCCGCTATTAAGAGCGAAACACGGCGATGCGTCACTCTCGTCAGATTTTGAAAACCGCTACCAGATCGCAATCGACCAATACCGACATGCGGGTAATGAAATGGTGCAAGCGATCAACACTCTGTCTAAGAAGCTGAACTTGCTTGCCACTCAAGAGGTGGACATCAACGGCCAGCAACACGCTAGTACACTGACTACCGCGACCATTGCACTGTTGGTAATCCTGTCTGTAGCTCTAGTTATCAGTTGGACGCTGGCTGGTATCATTGTTAAGCCGATCAGCAACATTCAAGAAACCATGCGCGAAGTTGCAAAAGGTAACTTGTTAGTTAAAGCCGAAGAATATGGCGACAACGAAATCTCACGCCTAGCGCAAGACGTAAACCAGTCTGTTGAACAACTGCGTGACACGGTAAGCTCACTGTCTCGAATCAGTATCGAAGTGGCTTCTGCGTCGACAGAGCTAGCAGCGGTAATGACCCAATCCAGCGTTAACTCAGACCAAGAGAAACAAGAAGTGGAACAAGTCGCTTCTGCTGTGAACCAACTTGAAAGTACTGCATCGCACGTTAACGAGAACGCAGTACAAGCTGACTCAGCGTCTAAGCAAGCTGACGAAATGGCGACACACAGCATGAGCTTGTTTAATGAAAGCAACAAAGCTAACGAACAGATGGCGATTCAGCTAAGCGAAGCTGCAAATGTTGTGGGTACGCTAAAAGAGCACTCTGAACAGATTGGTAAAGTGATTGAGGTGATTCAAAGTATCTCTGAACAAACTAACCTGTTGGCGCTTAACGCAGCAATTGAAGCCGCTCGCGCGGGTGAAAGCGGTCGTGGTTTCGCAGTGGTTGCTGATGAAGTTCGAATGCTAGCGGCACGTACACAAGATTCAACCAAAGAGATCCAAACCATCATTGAAGGTTTGCAGGTTCAATCCGGTAACGCGAATGAAAGCATGAGCAGCTCACTGGCTATGCTGGAACACAACCAAACTCTTGCAGGTGAAGTAAGCGCGGCGCTTTCAGGCATTGCTAACTCGGTAACGGACATGACTGAGATTAACACTCAGGTTGCCTCTGCCGCTGAAGAGCAAAGCCAAGTAACCTCAGACATCAACCGTAATATCTCAAACATCTACAGCTTAGTAAGCCAAAACGTAACCGGCATTACTCAAGCCGCTGCAGCAAGCTACGAGCTATCTAACCTAGCAGAACAACAGAAGCAGCAGTTGGATTACTTTAAGGTATAGGCTTCAAGGTACGAAGTTCAAGGCAAACAGATTCAGGCTGTATGCTCTTTAGAACTCGCCGATAAACAAAAAGCCAGCCATCATGGCTGGTTTTTCGCTTTTAGACACTACTGACGAGATTCAGCCGCTCGAATTCTTTCAATCGCTTCTACCCTTCTAAGCTGTTCTGGTAGGAAATGTTCAGTCCTAAGTTGCGCAATCTTCTCTTGTTGTTCGGTTTTTGATAGGAATGAATCTTTCAAGACATCATTTCGTTCTGCGAAGTAGGCCTCTAACGAGTCTTCAAAGGCCGCTCTTTGTTTATCAAGTGCTTCAAGCCTCTGTGCCGCTTCTTCGCCAACCAGTTCGTTTCTCTTCAAGTATTTGTCTTGTTCATCTAGGACTTCTGAGCTGGATAGTTGCTGTAATAACACCTGATTTTGATGACTGGACTGAACATAATCAGGTTGTTCAGATAGATAGGATTCAAGCCTTTGCTGATATTCTTGTTCTTCTAGCCCTTCTTGTTTCAGAAGTAACTTTTCTAAAGCGATTTCCCTCATTCTGTTGTCGTGCGTAAACAGAATACTTATCTCGCTCTCACTGAAAAACTGAGCTTGGAGGTCAAGGAGCGCTTGATTGAGTGCACGTAGATCATCAGCGGAAATGGATGTGGTACCGAACTGCACGTCCAACGATGTCAGTGCCGACTTATACTCAAGATATTTGGCAAACAGAATCAGGAGAACAAAACATAAGCAATTGATTAAATTAACATTTAACTAAGGTTGATGAGATTGTTCTTTCAATATCCCGACTCAAATATCAATTCAACATTCTCAATAAACCAAAATTATTCGACAAATAACCGTTTGGAAACAGGTATTTTTCAACCAAAAACTCGTTGATAACTTGATGCTTATTCCATTAACGACACACCAAAACCCTGAATATATTGACGCCAATTATTTATTTTAGATATAGGTCGTACCAGTTATCCACTTATCCACTTAT
>NZ_JBFRPJ010000046.1:0-16572 GCF_041471945.1 Vibrio sp. 10N.261.51.A4 | reverse complement strand
TATCCACTTATCCACTTATCAAGAAACAAGAAACAAGAAACAAGAAACAAGCAACAGCGTTTCTGTTTGGCTCATCTAAATATAAAAGAGAATACAGTGATGAAAAATACGGCTTTAATACTCACGTTAGCCCTGCCTTTTGGCGCTTATGCCGCTGAAGACTCAATACCAACACCTGAATCGATTACATCTGCACAAGTACTCAGTGCACAAGGCTCAGAGACCTATTCATATGTTAGATGTTGGTATCGAACCGATGCCTCTCATGATTCCCCAGCCACCGACTGGAAGTGGGCAAAGAAAGAGAGTGGTGATTACTACACGATCAACGGATATTGGTGGTCTTCTGTTTCTTTCAAAAACATGTTCTACAGTGATGCGCCTCAATCTGAAATCAAACAGCGTTGCGAACAGACGCTCGACATCCAACATGACGCCGCTGACATCACCTACTTTGCCGCAGATAATCGCTTCTCTTACAACCACTCCATCTGGACCAACGATAACGCGTTCCAGGCCAATAGCATCAATCGTATTGTCACCTTTGGTGATAGCCTGTCCGACACTGGTAATCTATTTAATGGCTCACAATGGTTTTTTCCGAACGCAGATTCGTGGTTTTTAGGGCACTTTTCGAATGGTTTAGTCTGGACGGAGTATTTAGCAAAAGCGAAAGATGTCCCTCTGTATAACTGGGCTGTGGGTGGCGCCGCAGGTACCAACCAATACGTGGCATTGACTGGTGTTTATGATCAAGTCACCTCTTATCTGACCTACATGAAAGTCGCCAAAAACTATCGTCCGGAAAACTCACTGTTTACTTTAGAGTTTGGCCTCAATGACTTCATGAATTACAACCGAGAAGTCGCCGATGTAAAGGCTGACTTTAGCAGCGCGCTGATCCGCTTAACAGAATCTGGTGCGAACAATATCCTGCTGTTCACCTTACCCGATGCAACCAAAGCCCCTCAATTCAAATACTCTACCGAACAAGAGATAATAAAAGTTCGTGGCAAGATCTTAGAATTCAACCAGTTCATCAAAGCTCAAGCCGAGTATTACCAAGGTATAGGGAAAAACGTGGTGTTGTTCGATGCAAGTGCGTTGTTCGCCAGCATTACCGATAACCCAGAACAACATGGCTTTCGAAACGCGAGTGATGCTTGTCTTAATATCAATCGAAGCTCAGCCGCGGACTATTTAAGAAGCCACAGCTTAACCAATGACTGTGCCACCTATGGTTCAGACAGTTATGTATTTTGGGGCGTGACACACCCAACTACAGCTACTCATAAATACATTGCCGACCACATCTTGGCGTATTCGTTCTCGACGTTCAATTTCTAACTAAATATCGAAAAGTAATGGCTGAGCCAAGGTCGAGATACAAAAAAACCGCCTAATATTGGCGGTTTTTATTTATGTCAGTTTTACTAGCAAACGCTTTAAAACTGGCTGGTGATTACTCGTCGTCCACTTTTGGTGCGACTTTCTTCTTAGGGATAAACACGGTATCACCCACGGCCACATTTTGGTGGAAGCTCTTATCGCGCTTAACTGGTTTCTTCGGCGTTTTCTTCGCTTGAGTGTTGGTCTTCTTCTTAGCAGGACCGCCTTTAGCAAACGCAGGTTTACGTGGCTTAATGCCTTTGAATTTACCTTTTAGGCCTTCAAGTACAGAGAAGGTCAAATCTTGTTGAAGGTAAAGTTCAACACGCTTGAAGCTGTCCCAGTCTTTTGGACCAACCAAAGAAATCGCATCGCCTTTGTTACCCGCACGGCCAGTACGACCTACACGGTGCACGTACTCTTCCGTATGCTTAGGCATATCAAAGTTGATAACGTGGCTCACGTTTGGAATATCAATACCACGTGAAGCAACATCGGTAGTTACCAAGATCTTGTAAACCGCACGCTCGAACTGGCTCATAATAGCATTACGTTGCGTTTGGTTTAGGTTACCACTCAGTGCTACCGCTTTAAGCTTCTTCTCGTTCAACTTATCTGTTAAACGGTCAGTATCAGCGCGTGTTGCTGTGAAGATCATTACCTGACGGTATTCAGCTTCTTCCAGTACACGGTCTAAAATCGCTTCTTTGTGATCTAGGTGATCACATAAGTAGAATTTCTGTGTGATATCTAAGTGTTGCTCGTTAGAAACACCAACAGAGATACGCTTAGGTGCGTCTAGCATTTCATTTGCAATGCCATTTACTTCAGCGTGATCTAACGTTGCAGAGAACATCAACGTTTGACGACGACGGTGTTTAGCTGCATTGGCAATGCGACGAAGTTCTGGAGCGAAACCCAGATCAAGCATACGGTCCGCTTCATCAAGGATTAGCGTTTCAACACCATCTAGGAACAATGAACGATGTTCTAGGTGGTCAGCAAGACGGCCTGGAGTCGCAACGATAAAACGAGGGTACTTACGCAGTGCTTTAACTTGGTCGTTAAAGTTCTCACCACCTAAGATAAGCGCCGCTTCATAAGACAGACCACCAAGCATGCTACGCAGTTCGCCGTAAACTTGCTTCGCTAGCTCACGAGTAGGAGCCAAAATTACACCACGAGGATCTTTAGCAGAAAACGCTTTTGTTTTTAATGCTTTATGTATCATTGGCAACACAAACGCCAATGTTTTTCCTGATCCCGTTTTTGATGAAGCCAATAGATCCTTACCAGCAATAGCAACAGGGATCGCTTTTGATTGGATCTCTGTCGCCTTCTTGAAGTCGTAATGTTTTAAGTTCTTCAGTAAGCGGTTATCTAAGCCTAAATCTTTAAAGTGCAAAGGACTCTCCAGTCATGATGGTATTGAATAAAATTAATTTAACGTGACATGATACCGCGAAAGTACTTTATAAGGATAGAGATCACAGTAAATTTATCCCTTTATCTATCTTTAGCTAGAACAACGTATGCATTGCTAGCAAAGGGATAGCTCTCCAAAAACACCTTCAAGTCGTCTCTAAATCCTTCATCTCATAAATGAGACACAACGTGATACTTAGCTAATTAACTCAAAAATTTAGCAATTTCTTTAGTTATTGTTTTTGCAGTTAAAAAATTAGTCGCTACAATCATTAATGAAGCGACTATATGATAAAGAATGTATAGCGCATCTTTTGATGATAAATAAGCAAGGAGTTCTTATGAATAAGACGTTAATCGCAGCTGCAGCATCAGTTTTCATTTTAGCCGGTTGTTCTTCAGAACCAGAAGAAGCTGCAGTGTCAGAAATGGATCAACTAACTAACCAAGTGGCTCAACTTACAAGCGAAGTTGAAGCACTTAAGAGTGACAAAGCAGCCGCAGAAATGAAGGCTCAAGAAGCAGAAGCAGCCGCTATGGCAGCGAAAGAAGAAGCGGATCGTGCTAACGAACGCATCGACAACATCGCTGAGTCTTACACTAAGTAGTTTGAGATCTAATCGCGATTAAGCTGTAGATTAAATAAGTCGCAAAAAGCAGTATATAGACAGCACCACTTCTTATCGGATGTGGTGCTTTTTTTGGGTGACACTAATGCGAGTAAACAAGATAAAACCGCCCCTTGTTGCAGAAGAGGCAATCGAATTAAAACTCAATCACAGGTGGTGCTATCTCTACAGGTACGCCGTTTTGAGCAAAGATAACCGCTTTCGCCTTTGAATTTGGCAGTTCTGCGTCTTCAAGCCACCATTTTAGTTCCACAGGGATCTGTAATGATTTCTTTGAACCATCACTTCGAGTTAATGGCTCGTGCGCTTCTACAAACACACTTCTATCAGGCTCTAATGACACCTTAATCGGCTCATTGATAATGGTGACCTGTTCACCACGGTTCACTTGCTCAAACAGCCACTCAATGTCTTTAGGTTCCATTCGGATACAACCAGAGCTAACTCGTAAACCTATCCCGAAATCTTTGTTTGTACCATGGATCAAATAGTCGCCAGCGCCATAAGCAAGCCTCAAAGCGTACTCTCCCAATGGATTTTCCGGCCCGGCAGGAACCACTCTCGGTAATTCAATGCCCTTTTCAAGATACTCGTTGCGGATTGAATTTGGTGGCGTCCATGTTGGATTCGGTCTTTTTTGGCTTATCTTAGTGATCATCTCGGGAGTATCACGCCCCACTCGACCGATGCCGACAGGGAAAACATGCACCTGATTTTTCTCAGGCTCAAAGTAATACAACCTTAACTCAGCAAGATTGATGACAATCCCCTTTCTTGGGGTGTCAGGCAAAATCAAGCGGCTTGGAATGCTTAACACATAGCCTTCCGCGGGAAGAAAAGGATCCACCCCTTTGTTGGCTGCCATTAAAGAGAGAAAACCAATATCGTATTGCTTGGCAATGATGGCCAAGGTTTCGCCCGCCGCCACTTCATGCTGCTGGATTCTGCCCACAATGCGGCTTTCCGTTGGTGGCAATTCAAAGGTTGCAGCAGACACCCACGATGAAGCTATCCCGCTGGCAAGCAAAGTAGTTCTTACAACAAGCGACGCCGCCCTGTGGAGTCGTGTTTTCATTGACTGAAAAGGCGTCGAGTTAACGCAATACGACATACAAATCCTTGGTTTGTCTTTTATCAAAGTTTAGATTATCTCTGATCAAACGTCTCTACAACGTATTGTTGTCTCGAAACTAATAGGCAACAAGTTTATATGTAAGCCTTTTCTTCTCATTCACTTGCAATTTACCCATACAAAATCGATTGCCTTTACGCTTTCAACATATTTGGTTATCAATATTAATAAAACTATAATGGCAGACCTATTTTGTGACTAAAGTCTCATGGAGCCACGTTCTAACTCGCTAATATTGCCTCAACAAAACGAATTCAATTCAACAGAATCGGTAATTGATTAAATCCTGTTCCTATAATTACCGTTTAAACTTTGGAGAACGACCATGGCTACACCTCATATTAATGCTCAAGCTGGTGATTTCGCAGAAACAGTACTTATGCCGGGCGACCCGCTTCGCGCAAAATACATTGCAGAAACATTCCTTGATGACGTGAAGCAAGTTTGTGACGTTCGCAACATGTTTGGCTACACAGGCACTTACAAAGGTAAGAAAGTTTCTGTAATGGGCCACGGTATGGGTATCCCATCATGCTGCATCTACGTACACGAGCTAATCGCTGAGTTCGGCGTGAAAAACGTTATTCGTGTAGGTAGCTGTGGCGCGGTACGTGACGACGTTAAACTAATGGACGTTGTTATCGGCATGGGTGCATCTACTGACTCAAAAGTAAACCGCATTCGTTTCAACAACCACGACTTCGCTGCTATCGCTGATTTCGGTCTTCTAGAAGAAGCAGTAAACCAAGCTCGTGCACAAGAAGTTCCAGTTAAAGTTGGTAACGTATTCTCTGCAGACCTTTTCTACACTCCAGAAGCTGACCTTTTCGAAAAAATGGAAAAGCTAGGCATCCTAGGTGTTGATATGGAAGCGGCTGGTATCTACGGCGTTGCTGCAGACCTTGGTGCTAAAGCACTAACTATCCTAACAGTATCTGACCACATCATCCGTGGTGAAAAACTAAGTTCTGAAGAGCGTCAAAAGTCTTTCAACGACATGATGAAAGTTGCTCTAGAGACAGCAATCAACATCTAACGATTTGATAAAAGATACATTGAAAAGCGTTACCCCGCAGCCAGGCTCGCTTGGCTGCTCAAATAATCCCGAGGGGGAGATCGTGTCTAACGACAAGCTGCCAAAAGATGCGGATGGTTTGCAACTCAACTTTTGTAAAACATTGGCGTGTGACAACTTTGGCTTGAGCGATGCAAAACGGTATGTTTTGCAACACGCGAACCCTAAGCGTCCAGCGATGGTTTGTCGTGAATGTGGAGCTTTCCCCCCCTTACTTAACAATCGTGAAGTGTTAAGCGAACTTCATCGCCTAAGACAACTTCACAGCGACGGGCTCCCTGCTTGTCGTAATGATGATTGCGATAACTTCGGCTTATCGGTTCATACCCATAAACATCTTTATCATGCCTTCGGCTACAGTGGCGACAGGCAGCGTTATCGATGCAAAGACTGCCAAACAACCTTCGTTGATAAATGGTCTGGATCCAATAAAAAACTCCAATTTCAAGAGAACCTCATGGGCTTACTGTTCATGGGCTATTCCGTACGTGAAATCTGCCGAAAATTAGAGATCAACCCAAAGACTTTCTATGATCATGTTGACCATATCGCGAGCCGTTGTCGTCGTAAATTAGCGATGATCGATGCACGATGGGTTAACCATGCGAAAGATTACGAGTTCGCATCTCACTACCAGCGTCTGCAACCACAAAGTAACAACGGTGTGGTGTGGATAGCGACGGGCGAGGCGCATTCTGGCTATATACTTTGCCAACACGTTAACTACTCTCAAAATGAAGAACCATCAGGAAACGTCGACCATAACCCTTATGATGATGTGGCACGATTTGTATCCAAAGAGCACTCTTCAGAAGCAAATCTCGAACTGCCTCAGCCCTCTGACAAACTAAAAGAGCGCATTGAACAGCAGTACCAAGTGATTCTTGCGAGAGGTAACGTTGAGGACCCTATGGGTAACCTCACCACATTTAGTTACCCTTCAAAAGGCGCTCTCATTCGACCGCCTTATACCTCTTATGCTCACTTCTTACATGTGTTGGATATGTGTAACGAAGACAAGCATGTCGCCATCTATATGCCACAAGATCCATTACTAAGATCTGCCGCTTTAAGTGTATGTTTGCCGCGCATTCAGAGTCAAAATATTGACCTCATGTATGTCGAAGAAGATTCAGGCTGGCAAGACGACCAAAGTTTTGAAAAGATCGACATCGTTCACATGAGTTGGTGGCGAGATCGCTGGGCTATTGCCAATCAGGGTGATAACCAGAAAGGTATCTGCTACCTAACCGGTAACAATCCAGAACCAAAACAGTGGTTTAACACAGCCTCAATTCAACAAACTAAGTTCTATCAACAGCGCTTTCAGTTGTTATTTGATAGCTTTATTAATGAGCCCAGACGTAAGCTTCGTCCTGGGGGCATTCTTCCATTGCTCGACATATTTAGAGCTTGGCACAATCTGTGCTACCAAGATAAGCAAGGGCTCACGGCAGCACAACGCTTAGGCGTAGGGGAGCTGCCATTAACTCTAAAGCAACTACTTTCATAGCAACAAAGCCTCTAGGTAATTATTCGGGAACTCATTGATTTTAAAGCGACAACATGAGGTAACACCCATAATTAGAAAAGATCGATGTTCCTTTGACGCTCTACGAAAGATAATTGGTGCTTATCTCAAATTACACTCTTATAATGATTGTGTTATCAATATGTTCGATAATCATGGATGTAAGTCTTGGACAAAAATCAGTACCTTCTTGAAACAGAATTAGAAAAACTCAAAACTCGTGTCGACTCTGAGCCATCGGTGATCCTAGAGATTGCCCAACAGTGCCTAGTCCGATCAGAGCAAGTTCTGTTTGAAGAGGGTGCCATCCAGTCATTAATGTTAATGGCAAGATGTAGCTGGAACCTGATGGATTACCAAAAAGGTTTAAAATACATCAAGGAAGCCTACAAGCGCCAAAGCCGATTAGATACAGACCTTTTTCTCCCTGAAATCCTCCATTTACACGCGCTCCAGTTCTGGGGACAAGCCAAGTACTATTCCGCCCAACAGTTCTGGATCAATGCTTTAGAGCAGTCCGCGTTGGTTGATGAAGTCGAAATTCAAATTGAATGCCTCATTGGCCTTGGCAATATTTGGCGGATGACCCACGAATATAAACTTGCACGTTCTACCCACCAGCTTGCCGTTAAAGTTGCTAACAACAGCCGCATTGGTTGGTTAGAGGGTAAAGCCAGAATACTGCTTGCGTGGGATTACTACCTGCTCAACAACTATGTTGAAATGCTGTCGGTATTGGACGGTGCAGAAGAAGCATTAAAAGACCATAAAGATAACACTTGGCATGCAGAGGTATGGGACTTTCGAGGCCTTGCCCTACTTGGTCTTGAACGCTTAGATGACGCGGAGCGCGCCACGGCCAAAGCGCACAATCTGGCAGTTGAACACAACCTAGTTTGGATGAAGGCGCACTCATACATCAGCCGAGCTAGATTGGAGCTCCTGAGAAAAAGACCAGAACAAGCGGCGGAATTACTGAGGCTCGCAGAACAATCCGCAAACGAGTTCGATAATGGCGAGTTGCTGAGCCAAATCTGTTACCAACAATCCTTGGTGGCGGAAGAAAACCAAGACTTCCAAGCCGCGCTCGTCGCCTTTAAAAAGTACCGTCAATATTCTATCGGCATGCTCAAAGAGCAAACGACACGTGTTGGTTTGGACAAAGCACGCAGTTCAAAACGCCAACTTGAACAGAGAGCACGAAAACTGATTAATCGTATTCGCGGTCAGCACGAGTACGATCCTGAAAAGCACCTCTCTTACGTTGTCTCTGAAACCTTTTGGTGGGAAAAGTTGGTGCTGTTCAAGACAGAGCTTAAACGTTCAAACCACAGCATCATTATGTTCCATCATGTCGATACTGATTACTTAGATGTCTGTACCGAGATTGCTCATGCTTTATGTAACCAGAATGACTTCATCGCAAGGCTAAGTTCTGAACGTGTGGCCCTTATGCTTTCCGAAAAAGGCGAAGCCGCAGAGAAAACCTTCCAAACTCTCAGCACCATGCTCGATATCTATCCATGGCATAGAAAAGGATTAAAAGGTTCGAAACCAAGCGTCAGCCTCAATGATATTTTGACGTTCCCGTTCACGCTTGAACAACTCGAAGAAGACGATGCTGAGGTAATAGAATAATGGAAACTCTATTAAGCAAGATCACAGACGCCGGTTTAGACCCTTCATCAGTATCAGGTGAAGAAGCGATCATCTTCTGGAACCACATTCGTCAGCACGTTTCGACAACGCAAACAGAGCAAGCGCACTGCTATATCATTAGCTCTGAATACCGTGCCGAGTTACAACAAAATCAAACCAGTATCGAAGAGTTGAGACGAGCACTCGATCTGCTCCACCTTCCTGCCGATATCGAAGATATTCTGACAGTCAAAACCAGTTTAAGTGACCGCTTAGTTGAAACTGGTGATTACACCTCAGCACTCAATGAATTCGTCAGTTCATCGACTATCGCGGTTGAACACGGTCATATCGATGAGTATGTATTAGCTATTTTAGGCATGGGCAACCTGTGTGATTCCTATGGCGATCACAACAGAGCACTTCGTTACTACCAAAAAATCAGCAGCATAGACCATGCGATAAGCAGTCGCTCACTTCGCCTCAAATTCAAGCTGCATATGGTAGCAAGCCTACTTCTACTCAATCGCATTACAGCAGCCAGCGATTTACTGAATGAGTGCGAAGAACTGAGTATTTTGGTCAGTGACAAGTTGCTCACAGCTCAAATACTGCTTTACCAAGCAAAGGTGCTGCGCGCTAAGAAAAAACACCATGAAGCGCTACGCTGTCTGTCTAAGGTTCAATACCCAGCCAACAGCACTCAAGCAAGCTGGCTTGCAACCATGACTCGTCTAGAGCTCGCACATTGCCTAAGTGCAACCGGCAAGCAAGACTACGCGAGCATGATTTTGTCGAGCACAGACAAACGCGTGAAAGCCTACTCGTCGCCAGTACTTGCAAAACGATTCTACGATTCGCTGAGTGATGTGTGTATGAATCAAGGGCGTTTTCAAGAAGCGCTAAGCTATGAGAAAAAAGGCTACCGAATTGAAACCGATCTGATGAAGCAGATCCCGATCAGTGAACTCGGTGCAAGCCAGCTACGCCGACTGTCTCGTTTTGAGTTACAACTCAAACTCATTCTCTCTGAACAAGAGAACAAAGAGCTCAAAGAGACAACCGAACAACACAAGAATGCGGTGGCTCAGCTTCAACAAGACGTATTCACAGATCCATTAACAGGGTTACACAACCGTCGCTGGTTAGATGTGAAATTGAAAGACATGCTGCTGCACGATACCTCTTTCGCGCTGATGGTTATTGATATTGACCACTTCAAGTCTATCAATGATGAACTGAGTCACTTAGTGGGCGATAAAGCGATTGTTAGTGTGTCTCAAGAGCTACGTTCATACTTTAAGTTTAGAGGCGCGTCATGTGTCAGATTTGGTGGAGAAGAGTTCCTCGTCATTCTAGAGAACACTGATCTTCCGAAGGCAGAAATGCACTCTGAAAATTATCGAGAGCGCATTTTCCAATTCGGTTGGCATGAGATACTTGGGGAGCGCGGTTTGACCGTGAGTATTGGTATCACTTTGCATCGTGACGGAGAGAATACTCAACGTACCTTCTACCGTGCCGATAAAGCGCTATACCGAGCTAAAGCCAACGGCCGTAATCAAGTGTGTACAGAGTAGTGGCATATAGCTCTGTAGCTTAGGCCAACTGCTTATTGATAAAAGAACAGAGAAATACCAGCAAGGGCGGCAAGTGTGCCTATGATACTTTGCTTTGACACCTTCTCCCCTTTCAGCGCATAAATCACCAAAATAAAGACCGGGCTGGTCGCTATCAACGTTTGTGCAATCGCAGGGTTAGCATTCTTCAACGCCACTTGTTGAAGCCATAGAGCGAGAAACGTCCCGACAAAGATTGCTCCTAATAACCACAGTTTATCGAGCTTGGTCATTTCCCATAAATCTCTTTTTATCGATGAATACGGCTTCTTTTCAACGAAAGGGATAATCAGCATCACAGCAAACACGCCAATCGTCAGGCGAATCAAAGCACCTAACAATGGTGGAATATCACCCGCCACTAACGCGTAATGAGAAATAACCACACCAGATGCCTGACAGACACTCGCCACAAGCCCATAACCAATGCCACCCCACTGCGCTTTGTTATTCGATTCACCGCTCGCCGATTTTGATGGCTGGAAGACAACGAAGGTCACCGCTAGTGTTGTAATCACGACACCGAGCCAACTTTGCACTGTCAATACAGCGCCCAGGAACATTAATGCCAGCACACCAGAAAGAGGCGGGGCTAAAGATTCCAGTAACAGCGTCTTATTGGCACCGATTCTTTTCAACGCCGCAAAATAGGCGCTATCTCCAATCGCAATGCCAATCACACCTGAAATTGCCAATATCAGAAAATGGTTGGTACTCAGTTCAAACTCCGGCATCGGAATAAGAGGCATCACCAGCAACATCATCCCTGACGCCACTACACCCTTAACAATGTTCAATTGCATCGCAGAGAAGCGATGACCAAACTGTCCATAAATCCATGTCGCACACGCCCACACAATCGCAGCACCAATAGCCGCCAATTCACCTATATACATCCGTGTTTATCCTTTGTGGTTGTGCACGTCATTTAGAATCGTAGCTGTCATCATTTCAGCTAAAATACCAACCAGAAAGCCGAAATAGCCTCTTCAAACGCGATGAGATTTTATAAGATTCGTCAATAGTTTTGCTCACATTAGAAGCGAACACTCATTATTTATAACTCAGCAAATCATTTTTATAACAATTACTTGGATGATAACGTACTATATTTATAACTAACATCTAACATTACAAGGATCTGTTATGTTTTTAGACTACTTTGCACTCGGCTTACTCATTTTCGTTGCTCTAGTCATCTTTTACGGCATCATCGTTATTCACGATATCCCTTATGAAATAGCCAAAGAACGTAATCATCCTCACCAAGACGCAATTCACGTCTCAGGCTGGGTTAGCCTATTCACTTTGCACACAATTTGGCCCTTTCTATGGATTTGGGCAACATTATGGCGGAAAGACCGAGGCTGGGGCTTCGAAAAACTCGAAGAAGAGCAGCACGATATTCATCACCGAGTGGATGTTTTAATCGATCAAGTTAGCACCCTTCAAGAAGAGATCGCACAGCTCAAACAAGCAAATACTAAACAAAGCAGCACAAAAAAAGAGTCAAACAACGTTCAAGATCAGGAGGCTAAGTAATGGATTTACTACTGATAATGACCTACGCGGCACTTTGTATCACTATTTTCAAAGTATTTAATATCCCACTAAACAAATGGACAGTGCCTACCGCAGTGCTCGGTGGTGTGGTCATCGTAGGAACATTGATCCTATTAATGAACTACAACCATCCTTTCACACAACTTGGCAACCAAGTTTACTCAACAACGCCAATTGTTTCAGGCGTTAGAGGTAAAGTCATTGAGGTTCCTGTTGAGGCGAATTCTCCTTTAAAGAAAGGAGACATCCTCTTTAAAATTGACCCTATCCCTTTTGAAGCAGAAGTCGCTAAGCTCGAAGCGAAAGTAAAAGAAGCAAGCCAAGGAGCACTTGGGCTTGAATCTCAAGTTGCTGAAGCTGAAGCTGCTAAAATCAAAGCGATTGCAGAAAGAGACAAAGCGCAACGCGAATTTTCTCGTTATAAGCGTGGCTTTGAAAGTGGTGCGTTTACCGAACAACAATTGGATACTCGTAGACAAGCTTATAAGGCATCGGAAGCAGCAGTAAAAGTAGCAGAAGCAAGTCAACAACAAGCTCAGATCGCTCTAAATTCTGAAATTGGTGGCGAGAACACCGCAGTGGCAGGATTACTTGCAGACTTACGTAAGGCTCAATTCAACCTTGACCAAACGGTCGTGAGAGCACCAACGGATGGATATGTTACACAACTAGCACTGCGTCCAGGCGTAATGGCTGTACCGCTACCTTTTGCTCCTGTCATGACATTTGTCCATACGGAAGAAAAATACTACATCGCAGCATTCAGACAAAACTCATTGCAACGACTGCATCCTGGTTTCGAAGCTGAATTTTTATTCAGAGCACTACCAGGCAAGATTTTCAAAGGACGCATTGATGAAATAATCCCAGCTATTGGTGAGAGTCAAATTCAAGCGCGCGGGACACTTATTGGTACCAATGCACTTCGTACTAATGGACGCGTATTTGCTAAAATGACCATCACTGATGACCTGTCTGACTACCATTTACCTATGGGTACCGCGGTTGAAGTTGCCGTTTATTCTGACAGCTTCACCCACGTTTCAATCATGCGCAAGGTCCTTATTCGCATGAAGAGTTGGCAAAACTATCTATACCTAGACCACTAAACGGTCAAAGGTACGTGACGAACCCGCTTAACACATTGTTAAGACGAATGAAAAAGTCAGACTCGCTCTGACTTTTTTGTTGCTGGATTAACCGTAAAATTACGCTTTTTACACGATATTTAGGTGTTCAGATGGAATTTTAGACATCTAGACACTTACCTTCCCTTATGGAAGGGTTCTACTGTATAATGCGCGCCTTATTTTTTATATTTGCCCAAAAAACGTTCTCATTGAGACGCATATTAATAATGGCGAATATTTATTCTTTATTTTGCTTTATTTTTCAGAATTCGAGGTTATCTATGAACTTTTCAGCTAAAACAGTGGTCGTTATCGCCATTGGCGCGGCACTGTACGGCATTGGTGGTTTACCTATGTTTGGTGTCCCAGTGTTTGCTAACACGACATTGAAACCAGCAATGGCAGTTCTAGCACTGTTTTCTGTTTTGTTCGGCCCTATTGTTGGCTTCTTAGTTGGCTTTATCGGTCACTGGGTAACGGATCTGTTCGCAGGCTGGGGTGTGTGGTTAACTTGGGTTTTAGGCTCAGGTATCGTAGGCATGGTTATCGGCTTATTCCCGATGTTGACCAAGAACCGCCTTCAGCAAGGTGAGTTGCCTATGAAGGACTTCGCGCTGTTTGTGGTACTTGCCCTTGCCGGTAATGTGGTTGGTTACGGCTGCTCTGCATTCCTAGATACCATCCTTTATGCAGAACCGTTTACTAAAGTCTTCACTCAACTCTCTATCATTGCTGCGGGTAACACCGTTCTGATCGCTGTTGTTGGCTTACTGATCCTAAAATCAGTCGCTAAACGCAACAAACAAAGCCGTAACCTGACTGAGGCATAAGCGATAATGACTATAGCATTTTCGAACTTCTCTTTTAGATATGAGTCGCTGGATAAACCGACGCTAAAAAATATCAATCTAAGGATAGAGAAAGGAGAGAAAATCGTCATTATTGGACCAAGCGGTAGTGGTAAATCTACCCTAGGTCAATGCCTTAACGGTCTGATTCCTCATGCTATCAAAGGTGAGGTGACTGGCTCTCTAGAGATCAACGGTAAGAACATTTCTGATTTTTCTATGCACGACTATACCGAGCAGGTTGGCACAGTATTACAAGATACTGATAGCCAATTTGTCGGTTTGAGTATTGGCGAAGACATCGCATTCGCACTGGAAAATCAGTTAGTGTCGAACATTGATATGTACCCTCTGGTTAAGTCGACAGCAAAAATGGTCGACTTAGCAGATATGCTTGATCGCTCGCCACATGATTTATCCGGCGGCCAGAAACAACGCGTGTCATTAGCGGGCATCTTAGTTGATGACGTTGACATCCTGTTGTTTGATGAACCTTTGGCTAGCCTTGACCCGAAAACGGGTAAAGCGACTATCGAAATCATCGACCAACTTCATAAAGAAACCAACAAGACTATAGTCATCATCGAGCATCGCCTTGAAGATGTACTACATCGCGATATCGATCGAGTGATCTTGATGGAGCGCGGTGAAATTGTCGCGGACATGACACCCGATGAAATCTTAGCTTCTGAACTGCTTGAAACACACGGTATTCGTGAACCACTTTATTTATCTGCTCTGAAGGCAGCGAAAGCACCTTTGACCAGTGAAGATAAGCTATCAAACCTCAAAGCTCTCGATTACAAAAGATTCCGCCCTGCGGTTCAGGCTTGGTTTGCAGAGCGCCCGACTCCAGTTGCCGAGAAGCAGTACCAACCTTTGCTTGAGGTCCACGGCCTGACTTACTCTTACGATGGTGAAAAGAACGCTCTCGAAGATGTCAGCTTTAAGATTGGTAAGGGTGAGTTCGTTTCAATCTTAGGCAAAAACGGTTCAGGCAAATCTACCATCACTAAACTCATCATGGGTGTGATCGATGCCGATTCAGGCTCTTCCAATCTAAATGGTGAAGACCTATCTGAGCTTTCTATCTTTGAAAGAAGCCAGAAAGTCGGTGTCGTGATGCAGAACCCAAATCATATGATCTCGCATCATATGATTTTTGATGAGATTGCTTTTGGTCTTCGTAACCGCAACATTGCAGAAGAGCTGATCACAGAAAAAGTAGAGCATGCTCTTGAGTTGTGTGGGCTGAGTAAGTTCCGCCACTGGCCGATCGAAGCACTGAGCTACGGTCAGAAAAAACGAGTAACCATCGCTTCTATTTTGGTGCTGGAGCCTGAGCTTCTTATCTTGGATGAGCCGACAGCAGGTCAAGACTACCGTAACTACACATCCATGCTGGCATTCATCCAAAAGCTTAATCGTGATTTGGGTATTACCGTTGTGATCATCTCACACGACATGCACCTCGTTCTCGAGTACACCACACGTTCAATCGTAATCGCAGACAGCAAGTTGATTGCCAATGCCGCGATGACGGAAGTATTTAGCCAACCATCACTTCTAGAACGTGCAAATCTTTGTACCACCAGCATTTATGAACTCGCGACTATGATGAAAATCGACGACACCAATGCGTTTATGCAGTACTTCATCGACTACGAGAGAAGCGCTCAATGA
Source organism: Vibrio sp. 10N.261.51.A4 (assembly GCF_041471945.1). Lineage (NCBI taxonomy): Bacteria > Pseudomonadati > Pseudomonadota > Gammaproteobacteria > Vibrionales > Vibrionaceae > Vibrio > Vibrio sp. 10N.261.51.A4. The sequence goes on along the minus strand of NZ_JBFRPJ010000046.1, from coordinate 910 downwards.
ACGCATCAAAAGTAAAATTCGGCATCAATTACATTGATACAAAATCACTGCTTCATGCACTTAACGGCATCACCAAATTTGCGCTCTTCTTAGCTTGGGTAACCGTGGTATTGACTACGTTCGATCTAAGATTGATTACGCTGCTTATTGTGACTGGTTTATACCTGCTAAAGCTCACCAATGTGCCTGTACGCGTATATAAGCCTCTGTTATTGGGTACGGCGAGTGTATTGAGCCTAAATGCTTTGTTCATGTATCTGCTGGCTCCACAGCAAGGTACTGAGCTCATCGGCAGCAAAACCTTATTGCTGACATTGCCGGGTAACTACTCGTTGAGCCAAGAGACTCTGTTTTACTTGGTTACTGTGACGCTCAAATACATGAGCATGTTCCCGATAGCGTTGATTTTTGTCTTCACAACGCATCCGACTGAGTTTGCAGCTAGCCTCAACCGTATCGGTGTTCCTTACAAGATCGCCTATGCGGTCAGCTTAACACTGCGTTACTTGCCAGAAGCTAAGAAAGACTTCATCAATATCATGCATGCTCAACAGGCTCGTGGTGTAGAGCTCTCAAAGAAAGCGCCTCTAATTACTCGAATCAAAAATGTGGCTAAGGTTCTAGGCCCGCTCATTTTCTCTAGCTTGGACCGAGCAGACGAGATCTCTAACGCAATGACGTTACGAGGTTTTGGCCGACACAAAGCTCGCACTTGGTATAGCTATGCACCTTTGAAACGTATCGACTTTGTTTGTTTAGGTGTCATCGCTTTTATCGTGGTGTTAGCCATTGCGAAACGCATTCTAGAGCCGCAGTTATTTTGGTATCCGTTCTAGTCATATGAATTAGCATAGATAAACAAAGACTTTAAATAACACACCGCTCAATAGGGCTAATGCCGTTCACTTAA
>NZ_JBFRPJ010000045.1:0-12364 GCF_041471945.1 Vibrio sp. 10N.261.51.A4 | reverse complement strand
TTGTATGGATAATAAGCGCTCCAATCGGGTAAGGTGAGACCCAGACTTTAGCTGCAACTAAAGTTCTTCTATCTGGTAGTTCGATTAAATGCTGGTTCCTCTATCGAGAGACCGATAACAAGTACGAACGCCAGATAGAACTCCAAGCACCACACTCGAATAGTCTTCTGGGTCTCGAGCCCGCATTTGCAAGCAAGAGTTAGCTTATTATGAATACAAACACACTTCAAAACATTAATGTCGGCGTTGATACCGGCAAAGCACAATTAGACATTTACATCCGTCCTCTCAATATTTACTTCACTGTCCCCAACAATGAAAAAGGCATCAACGAAGCGGTAAAAACTATCGCTAAGCACCGCCCTAGCCGCGTGGTTATCGAAGCGACTGGTCGATTGGAAATGCCTTTCATATTTGCCTGCGACAAAGCAAAACTTCCATACGTCATTGCTAACCCTTTGCACGTAAAAAGATTTGCTGGAGCCATTGGACGAAGAGCTAAAAATGACCGCCTAGATGCAGCTCTTATTGCTCACTTTGGGGAAGCTATCCAACCTAAATTGACCAAGCTAAAGAGTGAAAACATAAGGCTAATGAGTGACTTAGTCACAAGGCGTAACCAGTTACTGTCCATGCAAACAATGGAAAAAAACCGACAACAAATTTTACCTCAGAGCTTAGCATCCTCAATCAAACCGATCTTAACTGCTCTGAAAAATCAGATCGTCAAGGTAGAAGAAAAGATATCAAAACTCATTGATACCTGCCCTGAATACCAAGCTAAAAATGAGATACTACAAAGCATGCCAGGAATAGGAAAAATAGCATCAGCTTCTATCATCAGTAATGTTCCTGAACTCGGTTTCATCACCAATAAGCAAGCGTCTTCTCTTATCGGTGTCGCCCCAATAACAAGAGAAAGTGGACGCCTCAAAGGTAAGCGGATGATCCAGGGGGGACGTGCCCAAGTTCGCACAGTCTTATACATGGCAATGATGTCCGCCATACAATGCAACCCAGTATTTAAGGCCACTTATGAACGATTACTTGCGGCAGGAAAACCAAAAAAAGTAGCGATAGTTGCCTGTATGAGAAAGATGGTTGTAATACTAAATTCGATGCTAAGAGACGGTGTTATGTGGGATAACAATAGCGCCAAAAATTAGCTATTGACGCCATAGTCTCTTGTTATATTTTTTATGCCCATACGTTCGCAGTTGCGGCGTCAAATAGAGTCACTTTACACTTAAACTTATCCTTAATTCTTTCGATATGCTTTCTGTCATCGTCACTGTATACGCCAATATAAACGCTAAAAAGTTTGTTGCCAGATCGTCTGCCTTGTTTTGCTGCGATGTTTATAGCATCAATGATGTGGTAATCATACTTACCAAAGTTGAATCCGAAGGTGACTAATGATCCTTGAATTTCACACAATGAGTCATAGCAGAATGTTAAATATCGGTTATGAAGGATATGCTCAAGTTTTTCTTCACCATTACCCGAGGCTACAAATACAGGATAGTGACCATGATCTATCCTGCGCTTGATGTTCTCAAGCAAGTATTTTGTACCAGTGTACTCTTCTTTAGTAATGTGCACTCCTTCATCAAAGATAGGCAATGCTCCATGGAGATAATAAATATTTTGATTGCTTTTATTATTGCCCCACCTAAGCTCCGAGTATTCAGGTTCATCGTCATAACCACCATCATCCTCACGATCTCGCCCAAAGCCATCTATTGCATTTTTAGCACCTTTCCGCATAAGGACCCAATAAAGCAATAAGTCATAGTTAGTGCTGAATACTGAACCATCATTATTGGTGAAAAATGATAGAAACGCGGAGCATTTATCTATTTGGGATTCTTGCAACTTAAAAACATGTTCAGGATGTAATGATTCAACTGCATCAATTAAGCTTTCCTTTAATCGTTCACTAGCTGTTTCAACTTTGTCTAGCAAGTCATTATCTGAACCAAATACATCTATAAGCTCACAAAAATTGTCAAGTTGCTGCATCACCAACTCAAAGTTTTTAGTTTTCACTATATCGAAAAGCGAAGTTATCAATGGATCTTCTTGTTTTTCAATAAATTGATGCAACGCGTTGTAAGAGAAGATCTTGTGGTTATAAGCCATACTAAAACCATTGCCCAGCAGTAAATGAGCTGTTCGTTCTTTTTTTCTTAAGTATTCTTTAACTTCATTATATGTCTTTAGCTTACTACCCATCTTGACCTCTCGATAAAAATATAACGCCGCAATCTTGCGAATCCCCTCATAATCAGGCGTAAAAACAATGAGGTAGACGCGCATCACCGTCTTTGATCTAATGAATATCGCTGAACACACATTTCGAACAAGTGGGTTAACAATGTGCGACATTCAGATTCTACAACAAACCATACAAAACCAATGCCCCTCCATTCACAAAAAACGCGTTAGTTCTCTGATACTTGCTACAAAAAGTGTACTTGACGGTTCAGATTTAACGCTGACTAAACTAGGTCGGAAACTGGAAACTAATACCACGGTAAAACATGCGATCAAACGCGTTGATAGACTGCTTGGAAATCGCCAACTACATCGTGAAAAAGACCTTATCTATAAATGGCATGCCTACTTAATAACGGGCGCTAACCCATGCCCTGTGATCCTTGTTGATTGGTCTGATGTTCGTGAACAACTTCGTTATATGACGTTAAGAGCATCCGTTGCACTTGATGGTCGAGCCATCACAATCTTTGAACAAGTTTTTGAGTATGGCCAATAAAATTCACCGAAAAGTCACCAAACATTCCTCGATAAATTGCAGAGTATTTTGCCGAATAAAGTCAGTCCGATCATCGTTTCTGATGCGGGTTTTAGAAATACTTGGTTCCGCCAAGTTCAGGAGAAAGGTTGGTTTTGGTTAGGTCTTGTCCGAGGTGAAGTATCAATCAAACTACCTCAAAAACATTGGGTCTCAAATAAAACCTTTTATCCAAACGCTGTCCATAAACCCAAATATCTTGGCCACTGCTTATTAGCAAAGAGATCACCGATATCTTGTGAAGCCTATGTTTATAAGGGATTAGAAAAAGGCAGAAAAGCACAGCGCCATAGCAGAACCAGCCAAAAACACTCCGCTACACATCTCTATCAACGCAGTGCAAAGGAGCCGTGGTTACTCGCGAGCAATATCCCTAGACATATCTTAAATGAAGTACAAATTACCAACCTGTACGCCAAGCGCATGCAAATAGAAGAAGCATTCTGAGATCTAAAGAGTACCGCCTATGGGATCGCACTTCGTCACAACAGAACTCGTTGTACTAAGCGATTAGATATCCTGCTTCTTATTGCGTTGCTCGCTGAAATCTTGATGTGGTGGAATGGCCTAATTGCAGTACAGGCCAAATGGCATTTTGACTTCCAAGCCAACAGCATTAAACACCGCCGAGTTCTATCTATACCTCGTCTAGGGAGAGAGGTACGAAATCATCGGCGATATCAAATTAATGAATCCCAATATCAATGGGGAATGTTCGAATATCAAAGGCTCACACACAACGTAGGACTAGGGAAATTATGAGGGGATCCGTCAGCGCCGCAATAAGCGGTGAATGAACGCGTGCTATGTTTGAGCGTAAGCGAGTCGGCACGCGTTCATGAATCCGACTTAATTGCTTTGTTATGCGCTGATACGCCTATTGTTTTCGTTGATTTGATGTACAGCAACCTTTAATACCTGCAAGCAAATTTTAGCTGTATGCATTGTAGGATTAAACCCTGTACTCATTTGCTCGAATGGATGAACGTAGTTCCTAAAACCTCGAAGAGCATGACTAAATTTATGAACATCATGTTGCAACAAACTTATTTCTTTTGAGACATCAATAAAGTTTGCAAGTGACCACTCTTGAAATGGTTTTACTTTTTGTTCTCTGTTCTTTGGTGCGCTTTTAGCACAGTTAAAAACCCTAGGATTCCTAGTTGCGACACCAAGTAAAATACCCTCAAGTGTGCTACCAGCCATAAGAATGACTGACAGAGGCGCATTTGCAGAAAAACAACTCTCTATTTCTTTTATCCGATACTCAAGTACGCTTGTTATTGTGCTATCTAATTGAAGATTAGAAAGCTTCAAATCATTAAATTCTTGATTAAGAAAGCCCTCTTCGTCGTTAGCCTTCTTGGGGGTAGTAAATTCAACTTTATCTAGTTTTTGAAATGAGATATCTGCATTATTTCTTACAACTTTCCATTTATCGAAAGCAAGATACTTATTAAATTCTAAGATGTGTTGGTCGAGCTTTTCTGGGTTCTCAATGAAACTAACAGGTGAGAATAAATTTCTAATGCATTTATCAATATTTGGCGTGCCATTTATTGTAGCAAGCCTTTCATCGGTATACATCCAACGTGAAGGGAAACCTTGTCCGTAGCTATCACTAAAGCCCAATTCATTGAAAAATTGGATTATTCTTGGACCATTTCGGTATTCTGTTTCTTCGTTGATAAGAATGCGAAGCTTTTCTAATGTTTTCGTTCCTAGAATCAAATCTCAAATCCTTGATTTTGTTTAAGCGCATAACATTGTTAATAACAGGCCCGCTCATTTTTCCGCTTGCCTAACTTTCATTCAAGCTATCATAACTCAATGGAATTTAATGCATATACTTCACATTTCGCACTCTGTCTTTACACAAAAACTAGCTTGCGTGTTATCACTTTTAACAATGCGCGTTATCTTAGGAAGATAAACGCTAATCCTATGATTAACAATTACTTATTAAATCTTCTATCGGTAAAACGATACTGGGTTCTAGGCAAAACAAGCCATTTTTCATACTCAAACCGAATTCACCCCCAATAAACTGTATAGATTCACAAGAGATGGATTCTAGAGTGCCGAGCAAATTTGGCTATATAGTTGAATGTTTTGGCATAAAGAAAAGTAAGTCAAATTCTAAATAGGATGACACACTTAAATACCAACTTAAAACGTTTTGGGGCAAAACCTTGCTAGTGATGATCACAAACTTCTGTGATCACAAACTTCCCTCACAAAACTTCCCTCACAAAACTTCCCTCATGTCACCAGAATCGTTGTTGGACAAAAACGCGTTAGATATATCGCTCTAACGCGCCTTACTCCGATAAGAAAAAGTAACTTAAAATCTCAAATATTTGTTAAATTCGACTCACCTTGCATCCCATTTTCTTTTGAGTTCGATAAAGCGTTCATCATCACCTAACTCGGTATTAGCTTCTATCATTTGATCTAAATGCTCCTCAATGTTGTAAGGCCATTTGTTAACATCATTAGGTAATACGGTGTTCAGGAGTAACAAAAGATCATTAGGGTATTCTTTAAGTACGTTGTCGTCATTCAGGTAGATGTGGTTAGCTCGTTCTAATTTCGTTAAGAACGGAGTGATTAGATTTACAATTTCAGGGAAGTGATCTTCCGACCAAAATGCGATATCACAAAGGCGTTCAGATACAGCGGGTGATTTAACAGCAAGCTGTTTAGGCCAAACATTTGACATAAGTTCTCTGAATGGTAGTAACCAATGCTCTTTGTCTTCACCGTCTCTATGCCTGGCTTGCCATAATATTCCACACCTAAAGTCATCACTTGCTTTAATTAATGCTTCTTTTAATTCAAGATCAGATACCCACCTTTCATCCTCATCTTTAATTTTCCAAGCTGAGAAAATTAATCTCACAATAGCATCCTGATGACCTCTGCTTTCAACTTCTCCCGAATATGCCAATTCCAGAATACTTGACTTCAAAATGGTGAATAGTTCTTTCCCGCGAACTCCTCCCCATAAAACACCAGCCCAAAATGCCTGACGATCTTCTCCGGAAGAAGAGTTTAAGGCAGAAAGCAAGTTCCGTTGAGTCCAGTCAGGATCAACCCAAAAGCACCAACTCAAACTGCGGCTAAGTATAACCATTGCGTAACGATGTAAATTATTAGGTAAAGCTAATAATTGGTTGAGCAATAACAATAAATTTCCAGTGAAGCACTCTCCAGATTCAAAAGTACGGCTATGCTGTGATTGCAGTATTGCACTAGTTAAGTTTCCAATTGGCGAGTTTATTGACTCCATGGACCAATCAGGAGCTTTACTACCTCGTATTATTGAAGATTCACCCTTAGCAGGTTGTATCGACATTGCATCAACTAATTTAAACGCTAATTTATAGTATGTAGCATAATAATTATCAGCAAGTACGCTAGTAGATTTCTCAAACCAGCTTGATACTGAACGAAGTATTTTGGCCAAGTCGTCACTGGTAAAACCAGACAAACGCTCAGCAATTAACGCCATAAATCGGGGTTTATCATTCTTACGAGCTTCAGAATAAAGGAAAGTATCCCAAGCCCAGTCAACAATGTTTCCCTTTTTTGCCGAATAAGTTAACGCGTTGAAAGCTCGAATCGGTTTTTCTTGTGATAAACCAAGAAATGGGTCCTCATCAATCAAAAAATCAGCTTGCCTACCAGATAACTCACTTGCTCTTTCAAGGATTGAGGCTATTGGTTCATCTGCTAACAAAGAATAGTCTGTATTTTTCGTAACAATACCACTGCGAACTTCAAAGGATCGTGCTGCATCTTTTGCATGCTCAGGCTTCCATTCCGGCGTATCACCTCTTAGCCTATCAACTAACTTATCCGTAGCTATTGTTAACTCACAACCATTTTGTTTAAGCCAAGTTACTCTATCCAGAATATTTCTCGCTTTCCGTTCCTTAAATCTACTTTCATCTTCGGTTTTCCAAAGTTTAGGTCCTTGCAATATTCTATTTTCTATTGTGGAACGGCTACATTGATCGAGTTCTTTCCACCTAGCCACGAAAGCTAGAAGCAAGTCTCTAGCATGATAACTATCCCAAAATGCTTCGTCTGAAAGTTGATTTAAAGTAGTAATAATACTTTCATTAGGCACAAGATTTGTTTTCCCTAGCGCCCAAATCTTTAACCTTGCAAAGATAGTACTGTCATCGCATGGCCACCTTGAAAGCTCCTTCCGAGCAGCATCAAGGTCAATCAAAACTAATTTCTCTAAGTAAGAAACAAACAGCAATACCCATGCAGATAGACCGTAAGTTCGACTATACGAATCATCGGTATTCTTCTCGGGTGTTAACGAACAACTCAGGCTCAGGCCGTATCCTCCTATTTCGTTTTCTAGTTCAACAGCAAGCTCTAGATTACGTCTCAGGACTTCAACGATACGAATTATCCACTCATCAGGAATTTCTAGCCTTCTTGGTAGTTCTGAGTAATGGACATCTAAATGAATTAAGTCTTTTAAACTAATCTGCTCCCAGTTGATTTCATTCGGGGTGCAGAAAGGCGGCGTGACCTTGATGAATGGTTTCGTTACCTTTTCAAATTGCCGTAATTTTCTTGGACACCAGCCACTATTCTTTATTGCTCTTTCCAGAGTAAACCAATCGCGGTGTCCTCCTTTATCAGTTTGTTCAAAGCCATCCAAAACATAGCTCCATGCCTCATTGAGTGTACTATCCATATCTTTAGAACGACGCTCACATTCTGACTTAAGTACAAACTGAACCCAAGGGTGAAGACATTGCTGCTTCGTAACCCACCAGATTACTTCTGGCTGTTCCGCCACTCTGCTCAACCAATGTGTTAATGCGTTGAGCCTTTGAGGTAGGGTAGAAAACTGAGGGTAACTGGAATCATCCCCTCTAAATCTGATAGAACGTTGGTCTTGTGTTCCTTTAATGTCTTGTGAGTTAAACTCAAAAGCATTCCATGCACCTGTGGGAACTTTACGTTTGTTATAAAAGTCATTAGGGTCAACATGCTGTGGTGGATGATCCGAATCCAAAGAGTAAAAGTGAAATGGGTCTACCATCTCAGTTAGGTTTTCTGCACCGGATAAATTTTGACGAGGAACTTCATATCTCAATTCAGGATCAAACACATGAAGCCAAGTGGCAGGAGCTAGTATTTCATTATTAGCAAATTTTTTGGCTCCTTCGGTTGTAGAGACAATATGTGCAATCTGACCGCGTTCAAAGGGCAGTAAGAGGTGAGGCCCCATTCCAGCTTTTGTGATTATTCCTTGATACCATGCATCCGGGTCAGAAGCCCGCTCGGCCCAAGATTCCAAAGTGTTCCAAAGCGCGATATGCCCATTTGTATCGTCATACGCAATCGCTTTTACCCCTTTATGGTGCCATTTTGAGCTAGCGTAACTTTCATCACCAGATTGAAATGCGTATATATCGTTGAGATGACTTGAGCTTTTATTGAGTGCTTCTAACAAATACTGAATTGGCGGATCGTCCGCAGAATAACCAACAAAAACTACGACATATTTTTCCAATATCCCTTTGACAAATGAAGTAGCCCAACCATTAGCCAAGTAAGCATCTCCAAATTCAGAACTTGAGAGGACAAAGCCGTTGCTTGCAGCACCGGTACCATCCTCGTTTACTTTGCCATGAAGATATACAGTGCCATTAAATTCAACGGAATGATTAAGTTCAGGTAGTCTTGGAGGGATAAAGGTATGTATATCTGGTTTGCAAAGATCAAATAAGCGATCAAAGTTAGTTGTTACCAAACGTACTATGCCATCATTCGTTGTAGCTAGTTTAAGCATCGTTTGGTGCGCACTAAGGTCAACTTCTCCCTCAGGCGTGAGAGCCTTAGCTACTGATTTATATATATCGCTCGTTAAGAACTCTCGCTCTAGCAAACCAAATATCCTGTCAGCCGAAACTACTCCCTCCACGCCAGTACTAGCGGTTATTTCTTTAGCAGCATCTATAAGCTTCAAGGCAGGGCTGTTGGTTTCAACACCAAGCTCAGATGTTACTGATGAAGCTAGTCCAAAAAAATCGGCAAAACCCGCTTTTGCTCTTGAAACACCTGCGCCACAAAAAAACACCACCCGACCTTGGTCTCTGGCTAATAAGAGTTCATCAGGTATTGAAGGTCCATTTTCGAGGAATCGCATCATGTTTCCTTTTGTGTTTAAAGTTCTAACTTGTAGGTGTTGTGACTTAAGCGATGATTAATCGCATCAATAGAGGTGATAGCGCTCCTATGGGTAATAGCTGCACTAAGAACTAATATGATTACAATATCATATTTAGCTTAGAAAGCTTTGACGAAATGTCCTTTATTCGGATAAGAAAAATTAAGTCAAATGGCTTGTCATAAATTAGAAGGCCAGAAGTGAGGCAGCTCATTTAGGGGCAAAGACATGCTAGCGATAATCACGCTGACAAACACAACCTGTGTAATTTCACTTAGGGGTAGTACTAAGATATTCTTTGTCGGCAAATCCATCGAAACAATATGCACTTGCTTGTCTTCGATGATTCGCCTTAGTCGTTTCCAGTCTTCTGCTGTCAAACGAGTTAGGCGGACTACTTGCTCAATGAATAGAACACATCCCTTGTTAGCTTCACCCAATAGACGCATAAGCTCATGACTATGCAAGCTTACACCTAACTTATTTTCGATGAACCAACCTGAAACAGAGTGTTTCATGTTTTTCAAAAAGTCAGTCATAGACTCTTTAGCACGAGCTGTGTCTTGGCTGTTAGTCGGTGCTCTTAAGCAACGAGTATCTGCATTATTGCTTTCTATCACATAACTAGGTCAGCAACTCAAATGATAGAGATATTACGCTAAAGGGGAGGTGATAAAGAAAAGCCCTAACGTATGGCTAGGGCTTTATTATCAATGGGATTAAACAGGCCAATCCCAATCAATGTATTGCTGTAGCTGTTCGCCAAGTTCCTCTGAAGCAGCACCGTCTACGTGATATGCGTGATAGCCGTACGTTTTTCCTGATGGAATTTTGGTAAATGTCGTTGCTTGATAAGGGTCAAATACTGGAGTAACACCGATTGATTGAATATCAGTGTTGATGGTCTTTAGCCATGTAACCATGATTGTTTTAGCGCCAGTGCGTTCGACGTACTTACGAGCAGCTTCAAGTGACCAGCCTTTTGTGCAGATATCGTCAACTAGCAAAACTGTTTTATTGCGCTTTAGTGGAGCATTTACGTAAGGCTTTTTGTAGTTCTTTGTTGGTAGCTTGTTCAGCTTAATAGTGTTGAGCTGATTATGGTGGTCAATCACAATGCCAGCATTACGCGCATTCTGAGATTTGGTCGCTGTAGTGTGACGCTCAATCAAATCATGCAAATAGCCCTTGTTGAAGCATTTGCCGAAAGTCATAAGATCATCGTTCATTTTGTCGTTGCCAACTCCTGCTTTATGCCCAGGGTAGGCAGCAATGAAATCAATACGCTGATGAATGCCAGTAAAGTACATACTAGTAACTAGCGCGCCAAGCCAGAAGTCAACATCACCTTGACCGAACTTAGCTGCTGCACGTCCATTTTCAGAGTACTTTCTGAACTCTGGCTTGTACGTACTGAACGGGGCTAACGCGTAGTACTCAAAGTCACCGTCTTTGACTTCATGACTCCAGAAGTGCTCACGTAGACAAAGCGTATCAATGAAGCGAGCAAGTTCTTTCGGTTCGCTAAACTCGAAGCCGTAGTCAGTATTATTACTGTACCAAGTCGCACGCAAGAACAGAATCTTGCCATTTACAGCAGTGCGCATATCATCGTCGCTACTGCCGATATAGATAACTTCGTTAGATTCCCACCTCATTTCATCAAGAACGTACTGAGTTGCTGCTGCGCGTGGCTTAGGCGGAATCTTGGAGTCACGCTGTCGAGTAAAGATTGCTAGGTCTTTAAAATGCTTCTCGAACTCGTCGTAAAGGTCTTTTTTGTTGCCGTCGTTATCCGTAATTGTCCAAGCTCGGTTAGCAAGTAACACAGGCTTAATCCCACGAAGTGTAAAGAAAGCCATTAACTTCTCTACCTCAGCGAACACGTCTGTTTTAATCTTACCGCCGGTGTTAATAAGCGTATCTTCTACGCTGAGAATCACACCTTTTAGCTGTTTAGCAGCCATGCAAACTCCTTACAAATCCATTGAAAGTTGACCTTGTTCGCCTTGTGCTGGTGACGGTTCGCTTTCTTCAGGTTGTTTTAAAAACTCGATTAAATCACTGGATTGGTCAGGGACGCTGAATACTTGTCCGCGTTTATATGCACTGACCGCTTTTATTTCTGCATTTTCTAAATCTGATTGATAGAGATATGGCATTACTAGGAATCGACCGTAGTCTTTTGTGAAGTTCACTGTATGAGCCGTACCACTCTTAATCTTCCACTCGACGGGCACTGTAACTTGAGCAAGGCTTGCTTGAATGCGATTGCGGCGCACAAAGTTATGTGCGCTGTAGCTTTGACCTATCAAATACTCAGTAATAATCGCACCACCATTAGCCACTATTTCAGCTCGTAAGTGTTCAGAACCACGCGGGTAGTTGCTATCAATACCAGTACCGAGAACAGCAATCGTCGGCACACCAAAACGCATTGATTCAACGTGAGCTTTCTGGTCAATACCGTCAGCAAGGCCACTTACTGATGCAAGTCCTTGATTAGCCATAGCTGAAACAATATATTTCGTTAGCCAGAGTCCGTCTTCGGTAGATTTTCTACTGCCAACTATCGCAATAGACGGCTGGTGAAGCGTTCGGTAGTTACCCTCAACGAATAACCACATCGGCGGCTCAGGTGTGTTCTTCAACTGCTGCGGAAAGGTGTCTTGGTCATGGAAGAAAATACGAACGTTCTTTTTGGTGTAATCACGCGCAAGCTCAAGCCCCTTATTCCACAAGTCAAGCTTGAACTGCATCCACGATTCGTCTGACTCTTTAATAGAGTCATCTAGCTTCTTGTGAAGCATCTTTTCGAAGTGCTCAACGTCGTCTGTTTTAATCAGTTTTCTAAAGCTGATTTTTTGAGCCGCGATTTTATACAAGGTTCTAAAGCCGATGCCGTGTATAGACTGTAATGCTAGAAACGCAACGGTTTCAGCTTTCCAGTAATCTTGCTCATTTTCCATTTCAAATACCTTGCTATAGCTGCGCCCGATTTTCGTACTGAGAGCGGTGGGTTTAAAGCTGGATTGAATGCCGAAGACAAATCGATCTTATTGCTTCCATCTTCCTGATTTATATTGCATATAGCAAGTGGCCAACCGACAAAAGCATGAACATTTTGTTCTAGATAAAGAGTTTTACAGGTAGGCGTTTCGTGTACGTGATGTATTAGTTCGACATGAGTGCGGGTGAGTAGCTGGGTTTGGCTTAAGTGATAAGTAGGGTGAGGTGGTGATTTGTTGCCGGGAATAGGTGCTGTCTTAACGTTAGAGTATCCTCCTCATTCACGCCTAAACTGTTACCAGAGTAAACACGTCTTGGGGCAGAAATAATTCACG
>NZ_JBFRPJ010000044.1:0-20459 GCF_041471945.1 Vibrio sp. 10N.261.51.A4 | reverse complement strand
GATACTCCTAACCAGTTTGACACATCGGTAGCACCTAACGATGGTGCAGAACATGACTCTATGATGCGAGAAAGTGGTACTCAACTAGCATCAACAGGATTTGACGCTCCAAACGATGGACATATGGACCCAAGTACGTCTGACGCAAACTTAGGAGACAACTCTAATAAGTTGGATATTGCGACAGCTTTAACTACTGGCGACAAGACAAATCTTGAAATGGACGCCGATGAAATTATCAATGGCGACAAGCTTGATACTGTAGTTGGCTTGGGAGGTTCAGTAGGAGAAATCGATGGTGACGTGAATTATGATCAAGACACAAAACTAACATAATGCCCATATTGATGACGTTTAATCGATATTTCTAATAACTAAACCCTATTGGTGTATACAAACTCCAATAGGGTTTTTTTTAGGTTTCCGAATGAAGATATATTCCACAATCGCATTGATGATCATGTCGTTCGTTTCTGAAGCATATGAGGTTTCAGGGAGAAGTTTATTAATCATGGATGCGCAAACTACGGTTGGCTTAGAAGCTTTAGGTGTGGAAGCCGCTAAAGTTGATGCATTGGAACGAGTTGAGCAAACCATTTCCAAGGGAGACAAATATGGACTTGTGTATTCCTACCAGCCATCCATTCAGAAACTTATTGTCTTAGCTCAGGATAAAGTTGAATGCGATGTTGGCATTTGCTTAGAAACAACCATTAAATTGATAGTCGATAAACAAATTGCTAAGGCTATCACTCAAAGCCTTCATAACAGTGCTAGTGGCATGTCGCAACTTGAGTCAAAGCCCAAAGATGTACTAAGTGCGCAGCTAAACCAATTTACATTGATAGAGTCACGCCACTCTCGGTTACCAATTGAGTTCCGCGCAGAAGACGGAATCTATTCTCAGTGGTTAAGGCTCAGAGCAAAGGAACAAAAGGAGCTTGTTAAACGTATCAAGGTATCTACGATATTTAAGGATACGGGGTTCGTTCCACAAGAAGTTAAGCTGAATAAGGTGCCTGTGTTTGACTCAATAGGTGAGCCATCAACGTCTCAGTACATTGCCTATTCGTTTGTCCTACCTGGTTCTGAGAAGATGAATGATCTGGTAAAAGCCGTTCCATCTTTAATCTCTGATACTCGGTATGTGACTATGAAGATGAGTGTCCCAGAGCTGTCCATAGAGCAGGTCGAATTTAGGGCTAAGTACCATTGCATGTTATTCGCATCGGCAGATGATTACTTATCACATCAATCGCTGACAACAGCTCAGTTGTTTCACCGAGAGCCAGAAGTAGCAATCAACGTGTCAGGAAAGATAGTCCATATAGGTCGTGGGTACTATTACGAAAAAGGTTCCGAATCTGATTCAGTATTCAAGCGTTCAGGGATACCAACCTATTGTGAATTGCTTAATGGAGAATTGGTGTTTCCTAAAGATACAAAACAGGCAACTTTATTGGGGTCCCATGTGACGGTGTTTAGTACTGTTCGTATCCGGGAGGTAGCCACGGATTTCCATGGGGATGAAACGAATATTGATGATTGGCTTCTCGTTGATTCCAACTTTGATAAAGCATGGATAGAGTCACGTTATACAGATGAGATTAATACGATCCGACAAGGATGCATTGATGCGGTGTGTTCTTCACAGGTTATAACCCCTAAACAATTCATGTTGATGCTTAATGGCGAACCCCATGTTGCCTTCTCTAAAGTCGCAGCCGGAATGAGATACCCATTCAGAATTGAGCGCTATCAACCAACGTACCCTCTTGTTGTTCCATACGTGGGCTTACAGACCGCAGGGTATGGTACTGCTTTGAGTTCGTTAACAGTGGAGGAGTGATGTATGGGACGTATGTTTATTTTGTTGTTTCTAATGTCTAGCCTAGTGACTGCAAAGCCATTCGACGCAACTGTAGAGCGCGTAGTTCCGAGCGAGCAAGTAACGCAGGCTCTGTTTCAGCAATTGAAAGATGAAGCTGCGTTTTTAGCTGTCTCTAAAGCGGATCTACGTGGTTATGTAAAGACGAGTCAAAGTTATAACGGAACTTATCTAGAGACATTGAAGGTTCTACTACCTCTAGTAGCCGATGTGGATGTAGTTAGTCAATCAGTGAATAACTGCACTGGTGCTGATTTTAAATGTGTATCACTGACAGTCAATGTGGATATAGACAGAAGAGAGTTCCAGTCTCAGCTTGAAATGATAAAGAATGATGAAGTTTTAAGAAGAAGTCTGGAGCAATATCATAGGGAGCCTGGTCATCCTCTTCGAAAGCGCATTACGATGTTGTCTTCTCAGATCGAGAGTTTGAGTAAACGTGGTGAACAGTCTGATTTGATTAATTCGCTAAAGCTGCAGCTTCATGAGAGCAAGTTGGTGGAACGTGATATTAAGTCAATGCGAATTGTGACTGAAATTGCACGGCATTATTCGGATTTCATTATCTTTACTCAAGTTGAAGGTATCGAGCGCATTTCTAGTAACAGAGTGAAGGTTACATTACGTTCACGAGGTAGCTCATATGGCAATCATGACTTTGATTCTCGTTTAGCTGCAATTATAGATAGTAACGGTTATGCAATGGACATGTACCACCGAGTGGTGCATCAAGGAAATGTTTCTTCTCGCATCAGTCTAGGAAATCACTTTGATGATGGCCACCAGCTAAAAGTGCGACAGCTTTGTATTGAACCGAACTCCTTTGAATTTCATTCACCGGTTCTACAGGCTTTATATGAAAGTGACACGAAACTTACGCTTCCGCTTTATTCACAAAGTAGATTTGTACGAGTTGGTAGCTTCAAGGGTGAACCTGTACCAAAAGAAACAAAAGTGGATAGTTACTCTTACTGTATTTGGGACAAATTCGAATACCAATATTCAGTTGAATTGGCGGATAAAGAAATAGAACACTTTGCGATGTCGGCTAGTAGGTCAGCGGCCAGTCGTCTCACTATTGGCATAGAACCGGAACAATACGCTCAGATGTCGCCTAAGCAATGGCAAGCGTATATGGATATCAATGGCTTACTTGATGCTACCCACCAGAAAAAGCCTCGTAGGGTGTCACAGGGCGCAATGTTGCCAGCCTTTGGCAACGATTCAACGCGATACCGTGAGAATGTGATCATCGGTTGTAATGCGGATACCGGCGACTGTCTAGACCGAGCAATACAACACTTCTAAATACATTCCCCCCAATTTGGGTACGGAACATATTCATTAGTAGCTTTTTTGTTGTATAACTAAAATATGCAACAACAGGAGATTACAATATGTCACGAAGAACTGAGCAACAAAGCCACGATGATTTTTGCAATAGAATGCAGAACAACCGACGCAAAAATTCTGGAGTAAGGAGACGTGGCGTATCTCATCGTCATTCATCCCCTGAAAGAGAAGAAGACAAACTGTTTGGAGGTCTTCCATATGTTCATTGGCTTTCAAATGAGATGGATCGAGACAAAGCCTTTGAAGGTGACGATGATTAATGACTGCTGCGCGTTGCATTCCCTTCAATGTGCTTCTTTGAGGGCTATTGATATTAGACCAAATCGAACATTCACGATGGTTATACGTTCCTTGGGATAGATCTGGTAGACCAGAAAATTTAAACAGGATTTTGTAGCTTAGGGGTATTAAATGGACACACATGACTTTACAGGGTTCAAAATAGCCCTTGTCCCGAACAGCCCTGAAACTCCGATGATCTTGATTTTTGATGGTGTGGCTTGCTGTAGCATCGAACTACCATCTACAGGTGAGTTTCATGTTTTACCTGCTGATGACCGAGCGTTATACCACTTAGTACAGTTCAAAATGAACGGTGCTAAAAATAACCCTCCGGAGATAGATTTTCATGTGCCAGTATCGGAAATGGAAAGGTTTAAAAAAACTAGCCTTTTACCAGTAATCAGCTAATGGGGGAAAATGCGTTAATGACAAAAATAGTAATTTCGGTAGTTATTGCGTTCGCGTTCTTGGTCTGGGTTCTACTAACAGATTACGAAGCTACTCGAACAACTCAATTGCCTCTGATGTTGATGACGGTTGTAGCGATAGGTGTCGCGTTATTTAATGGTGCATTGATTTATAACCGCATAAACAAACCGAACAAGTAGGGAAAATATTATGCTGTTTGAAGCGATCTACATTCAACAGTTTTACTCTAAAGGTTAAAATGGAAACTTAATTATCCAGTCTCAATCTTCATTACCTCGACACCTCTTTACTCCTTCACACCTAATAAACATCCAAATATCTTTCATTATTTAACCATTTTATCGCGTTATTGCTCCATTCTTTCTTTACTACCTTCGGTGTAAATGAATGAAACGGAGATGCGTATGGATTCCGATCTAGTTAATGGATATTTGAAAGAGCATCTATTCCCAAAGATGACCCAAGAAACAATCGATCAAGCCTTTGGTCACCTGGTCCCCAGATTAGGTGCTGGTGAAATGGTCGAGTTGTTATGCCCTTCCTGTGGAAACAAGGGGACCCACTTTTTAGGCACTGGCAGTTTCAACTGTGAGTCTTGTGGACCTACTTCGATTATCGACGCCTATTCAAACGACCACTCAGTAACACCACATCGCGCCATTATAGAATTATGTCGCCTAGCCGGTTTGAATATACCTGCTGACATTTACCGTGAACTCACACCTGAAGATATCAAATTCACGGATATCGTTATGGACATCGCGAGAATGAGAGTCTTGCCAAAAGAAGTGGAAGAGTGGGGGCTTTCAGTGGATGAACGCAATGTGCCTGACCATCTATCCTGTATTCCAGACGCTGAACAATTTATCGAATATGTGAACGCTGTTAACGGTTGGGTTCCCAATGCCGTTATTGATGCCATCACTGAGTTTCAAGGCGAACCCATCTTATTGTTCGTTAACAAAGGTCGCTTAGTGTTCATTAAACTCAATGGATACAGCTCCGCGAGATCACCATTCATCCGGTCTTACACAAAAGGCACTAACAAAACCAAGCGAGTGTTTGTCTCAGATGATCCACTGTTTATAGATATGTGTTGGTCTAAGGGCCTATCTGCATATTTTATCAATCCAAATTTTATGACCCCGAGAGCGATTGAGTTTCTGAGTGATGAATTCAAATCGAAATCGGTGGTTGCAGTGTGGACCAAAACCAAAAGCCAAGATTACGTATTTAGCCGAGATCAAAAAGTACATCGTTACGATTGGTTTAGTCGTAAGGTTCCAGGTTCTTATCAACGTATTGCGGAGTTAATTCAATGACTATTTTTAATGCAAAATATCAAGCGACGGTGCCTGTTTTAAATTTCGTAAGAGGCTGGGTCATTGTCCTTATTGGGTTTATGTTTTACACCTCACTGGTCAGCTCATCCCATAGTTACCACCCACCGGTGCAAGAAGTGATATCTCTTTGCCTACTTGCCGTCTGCCTGTCTTGGACTGAATTTGTAGAAATCAAAGAGGACACGGTTGAAACTTACTATCGCCATTCGCTACTCACCTTCATAAAAACACCAAGGTTCGTATATGAGATCCAAAGCGATTGGTCTTTAGAAGCTAGGCCCAGTTCATTTGGGTATACAATATGGACAGCCAAGAGCGATAACGCTTTAATTCAGATATTTCATACTGGCCATGTGTCTAATTGCTATAGCAAGAACTAAACTTTTCGTAAATTGTTGTATATAGCAAGTATGTTTGACCATTAGAGATTAAATGTATGAATTCGAAATTTGCTTTTTTTTTGGTAGCCTCAATGTCTTTCACTGTCTCTGTGTCAGTTGTCGCGTCTGAATCAGTGCAAGAAGGCGAGGGCAGTTTGAACCAACAATCCCTGAGCCAATTGGTAGAACAGCACGGGGACAAGACTATCGGTGGTTATGAACGGATGAATGAAGATGGCAACATTGAACAGTCTATTTATTCGGTGTCTGTACTCTTGGTCGATGGGGCGGTGAAGGCTGATCTTCAAGATAGTGAGCCAGTTAACTAAACGTTTTTGAAAGCACCCACCAGTTCGGTCATCAGTTACTTTTTCCTTTTCTTGCCTTAGTGGTGGGTTACAGTTTAGTCAGCATACCAAAGTCGTAGGCAAATAAATCTACTGTCGCCAGTGTCAATTTTAGTCTCATAAATAGATTCAATACTGACAATAGAAACTGCTTGTTCAACTAACCAGTTATTCAATCGCTCATGTGCGACATCCACAAGAAGTTCGTTAGCTGACGTTCTCGTGTTCATACCACATCCTAAAACATTAAATTCGATACGTTTTATCATCATTTTCCCTCTACGTTAGCCGTACCAAGACGCGTTGGTAATCAAGTTAGTCATTTGTTCTACTTCATTAGCGGATAGCGTTAATCTTGCGTCACCATGAGCCAATACAAAACGACCACTGACATTGACCAATCCACCTTTGGAACTTCCATTAGGCATCGTGTGTCAATGGTTGAAATTAGTATAATGTTGTTCGAAGTCATTGGAAGACAAGGGCTTTGAAAATAAAAAGCCCTGAAAACTATCTATACCTGAAGATTGGTATAGTTGTAGTGCTTCTGGTGTCTCTATCCCTTCTAGAGTGGTGTTCAACCCCAGCTGCTTAGACAGGATGACAAAGTTTTCTAGCACTTTAATGCTTATCTCCTGCGATCTTGTATCATTGACTTTAAAGGTAATGAGGCTTCTGTCGAACTTGATTGTGTCGAACTTGATGGTCGTCAACATAGTCATACTATTGTGACCTGCAGTAAAGTCATCCAGAGCTAAATCGGCTCCCGACTGTTTCAGGAGCTCGATATTTCTGAGCATCATGTCATTGGTTTCAATTTTTGTTTGTTCTGTAATCTCTATTTCTATTGATATCCTTTCATTGACCACTGTACTCAAAGCATTGGCAATTTTTTTGATTGAATCAGTACACTGTAGAGTGTCGGCGGCAACATTAAACGATAAAGTGAAATCGTCAGTGATTTTATTTGTTATCAGCCAAACCTTTAATTGTTCGATGGCTTGTACAGCGATTTCGGTGTCTATTTCTGAAATCAAGCCTTCTTTGATCGAGAAGGGGATGAATTCTGCAGGTGGGATAACACAACCTTGGCATTCCCAACGTGCCAGTGCTTCACAGCCCGTTATCTTTCCACTTGTTTGTGAAACTCTACTTTGAAAATACGGTTTGATGTCACCATTATCTAAAGCAGTGTTAATACGCAGTACTTGGTTATTTCTCTCGCGAATCGTGATTACTTTTTGCATTTGAGTTAGAACGAGTCGATTGCCAAAGATGATCCCAATGATAAACCCACTGCACGCCATAATGACGCTTACTTCTTGAAAGATAGAAAGCTCTACTTTACCTTTTCCAATCAAGAGCCCAGCTAGACAAGCGGCAGCTAGTAAAGGCATACACAGAGATATCGCAAGTACGTTCCTTTCCTTCGCATATTCATTTTGTATTGAGTTAGTCATAGCTACTTATCTCGATTAGGTTCATTTCATGTCCCAATCAATTGAACTCTAATATTAATGATAAGTGTGCAAATAAGGCCCTTAAATTCATACATAGATTGTACAAATATCGGTTTTAAGCCTCTGAGCTCTATAGGGTAGTTAGATATCCACAAAATTTGTTAGTTGCTGGTGGATAAATACACAAAGTTGATTTGAGTGAATGGTTTAAAGTCTGCAGGGTTCAAGCATCGGATGTATAGAATCTTTTGAACGACTCAATAGAGTAGAGCAACTTACTGTAGAAATGAAAAAGTCGCTGTTAGGCGACTTTCACTCTGCCACATTTTCATGTGGATTCGTCAATACGTTGTCATGGCGCATTATATTGCCACAAACTCATCTTAGGTGGGACGAGCTGCATTGTTGTCAAATAGACAATCGATTTTCGCCGCTTAACTGATCCTTCGTCATGAATCTCTGATCCTCACTACTTATAAAGAGTAGGGTTAACGGACAGTTTCAAGTTAGTGATTGTTGAATCAATCTTCTCAGCCCAAGCAAGAATTTGTTGCTTATCGAACTTTAAACGCGTCAGTACCATACTGTTTGGGGCTTCAATAGCTATGCTGCCCCCGTTGACGTTCGCAACACGCAGTTGATGGCCATAGTGGGGAAATTGCTCATGAAACTTCTGATTGATTTCTGCAATGTCTTGGAGCTTGTCTTTGATTGCCGAAAATTTAGTGTCCTGGAACACATCACACAAGCTTGCTGTCGCTCTCATAATTCTCTCCAGTTAGATGAGTACACATATGGTTGTACACCATCTAATAGAAAAATGAGTGTCGAATGAATAGGACCTAATTGTTACCCAATTGAAGGTTTTTGGCCTCAAGTTCTTTGATGATGGTCTGGTTATTCGCTAGTTCTTCTTTTTGACTTTCGTTTTGCTGAGTAAGACGCTTAACATCATCCTCTAGGCGGCTACTGAAGGCACCTTGTCTTTCGATGGTACTAATGTTTTGACTGTTAGACATACGTAGCTCAGTAAACTGATCTGATAGAGAGGTTAGTCGTTCTGATGCAGTACCAAACCTTATCGTTGCTTGCTCTAACTCGCTGGCTAGGCGTGCGTTTTCAGATTTTGTTGTAATGTATTCCGCTTCAACTTCTGCTAGGTCAGTGCTGAATTTGTTTCGACTCTCACGTAATTCTTTGATCAGTTGAATATCGCCCTGAGCCTGAGTTTCGAACCTGATGATTTCTCCGGATTTCTGAGTCACAGTGTCACTTAGTTCGGATATCTTGTTTCGACATTCATTGAGCTGAGTTTCTAAGTTGCCTATTAGTGTCTCTTGGTTTTCGAGTTTGACCTCAGTCTTGGCCACTTGGCTTTGAGCCTTATCAAGATCGATTTTTTGATTATTCAACTTGTCCTGCAAGCCACCAATCTCATCCGTCAGCCGTTGTTCAATACCTTCACAGTTCTTTTCGCTTTGCGCAAGTTCGGTTGTAAGCTTGGTTATCTCTTTGTCTTTCAATGAAATTGTAGTGTTTGATTCTTCAAGCTTAACACCGGCTAACTCCAGCTCACCCTCCGTCTTCAAAAGGAGTTCATTGGCCAGATCTGCTTCATCTTTATACATGAGAACTTCGGCATTGTGCTCTGCATCTTTAGCGGCGCTTAATCGAGTGATTTCAGTTGAAAACAATTCAACAAATTCATCGCTAAAGCCTCGTTCTCTGAAGAGGTCCATTCGTTTGTTCTTAGCTTGAGTGTTCCATTCACGGACATCCACGTTAATCGTGGAGGTAGATTTAACGTCCGGCATCATTGATAAGACATTGCGAACACTGGTTTTCTCGCCTTTAACGAAGAGCGAATCACAAATTTCAAAAACACGTTGGCGTCGTTGTAGTTGATCTGCGGTAAGGTCTTTCTGTGTGCTGATGTCGCTCATTAGATGGTACTCAAGTTCAGATTTCGATGTCATTCATTTTAATCGAACATTGGTCGAACGTCCAGAACGAACGAACACCTGTTCGATGTTCGATAATTGTCGTTTGAAGCGAAGCACGGTAAAAATGTACCGTTCATTTACTGGATGCGTTGTTGTTAGAATTTTAGCCCCCCTACCCTCCAATAAAAGTGACACTGTAATTAACTCAGATAAATTGAATGTCAGGATAATCACGCGTAGATTTAAAGCCATAAATTGCACATTTTCTAGATCTCAGATAATTACAATTATATGTGATCTAGAAAAAATGCATGGAATTGGTTAGACTGTAACGAACTACGAAAGCATAAGTTGGAAATGATATGGTCGGCACTGAAATCTCACTTCATACGGACTTTTCCCGTTTAAGGCCAGAACATGTTCACCAGGCGATCATGCTCGCACGAAAGCACGGTACATCGAACGAACAGTACCAAAAAATTCAAGATGCTATTAACCATCTTTTGCGAGAGTTCGATAAACGTGAAGAGCGTTATGCTAAGAACTCACTTTCTCAACTCTATAGCAACTGGTCACGATTTGAGAAATGGTGTCACGAGCATGAACATCACCCATTGCCAGCAGCCGCAGAAACCATCGAATTATTCTTTGAAGATAAGGTCGACGACTTACACCGTAACTCAAATCGATCTTATGCGTGGGCCATCTCAAAAATTCATCGTATCTCGGGTTGTCCGGATCCATTTCTTGATGAAATCGTGCGTGACAAGATGGCCGGTATCTTTCGAAGAAAAGTTGAGGCGGGTGAACGAATTGTACAGGCTTCAGCGTTTCGAGAGAAACACTTAGATAAGATAACCGAATTGTGGCGTCATTCCCCTAGCCTACGGTATCGTCGTGATCTGGCTTTGCTGACTGTTGCTTATGAAACCCTACTTCGTGCGTCGGAAATCGCAAACATCCGTTTTGGTCACTTAGAGTACCCAGGTGACGGAACGGCTTTGCTGACTATCCCTATCACGAAATCTAATCATAGTGGCGAACCAGATACAGTGGTGTTTAGTCCAGAAGCTGTTGATATTATTCATGAATACGTAGAATTAGCAGGGCTTGATGACACAGATGAACAAGCTTTCTTGTTCGTCGGTGTGAGCCGACACAACACGCCATATAGACCAAAGTTAATCGACCCAGCCCACCCTGAAAGCGGCAAAAAACATAAGAAAATGACGTCATGGACTATCGAGCAGATCTTCAATAAAGCATGGGAAGCGCTTAATTTGGGCAAGGTTGGTATTGCCACTTTTACTGGCCACAGTGCAAGAGTTGGCGCGTGTCAGGATTTATTGACCGATGGATACACCATCTTGCAAGTACAGCAAGCTGGACGTTGGTCCACACCGGCTATGGTGATGAGGTACGGTCGCGGAATATTGGCAAAAGATGGTGCAATGGCACAGAAACGCGCATCTAGAGGACGAAAATAACCAGTCTTTTGAAACCCCGCAGCTGACAGCTGCGGGGTTTCATTATCCGCCGAGTCGGTTGAATTTCTCTATATTGATTTTAGCTTGGGGCATTTGCATTTTATGCCTCAAATTGAAACTACTGAAAAAGCTGGCTATATCTCTTTAGTTGTCGTTCGGGTATACAGAAACTGGCTCACACTCATTCCATACGGCTTGATCAGGTTTCGTATAAATCTCCGTTGTTTTTGAATTGCTATGAGCCATCCTCTTTGTGGCACTTAAGCCTTTCTTTTCAATCATTCGTGCCGCTAAGGAACGAATCTCATGGTACGTCGGTCTTTGGTTACTTGGTAAGTGCGATTTGACACCAACTTTGTCACGTATCTTGCTGAACTGCTTGCTTAGGTAATGACTTTGGACTTGGTAGATATGGTCACAATCTTTAGCAACGCCTCTTTGTCTTTGTATTGGTTTCATGTGGACGATATAAGGGCAGCGTATACGGTCTGTATAACTCATCTGCACAATGTCAAAGATAGACTGTGTGACAGGGATTTTTACTCTGGATGCCTCTGAATTTGAGACTTTTTGCCTATGTATATACAAGTAACCATAAATTTTTACGCCATCAACCATTACAGGTTGCTTATCCTCATTCCAGACAATTCCGCAACGGTTATCTCTTGGTGAACGTAGGTTGTATTTGATACGACATATTTCATTGATCGCATGCGTCGTCTCCAACGTCAATGCCATTGCCACCTTAAGAAAGAGTGGTGCGCTTTGATAAATCAATTCAAACTCTTCTAGTGTTAGTCTTTGACGCTTTTTAACCTGTTCTTTTTTAGTGACCCGAAGACGTTTTTTATTGCGCATGAAGTTATCAGGTATATACGATTGATCTGCTAAATAACTGAACGCTTTATTGATCAAACTGAGGTTGTTGTTGTAGCACTGAGCTGAAAATTTAGCGTAATGAGTATTTAAGAAGACATTCATCATTTGCAAGTCTAATTCATGGGTAAGTGTCGTTCCTAAATCAGCACAGAGCTTCTTCATTAGTAATTGGTACTTCTCCATCGTACCTTTTGAAAGCTCTTCTCGTTTGATTAGCGGAAAGATTTTCTTCAGTGCTTTTTCTAAAGGAATATTGAAGTCGTTTAAAGAAGTGTGTCGTGGCTTATCTGGGACGCTATCGAGAGCCGGTAATGAAGCTTGGTGTGCTTTCTCTATGAGCTGTTCCATAGACCGGTACTTGATATTGTAGTTAACCGCTTCAATGATCGCGTGAAGTTTCTTCGTGCCTACAGGGAAAGAGTAGAATTTCCCTGACGCAAGCTTTAGGCGGTAACGTACCTTGCCATCTTTGTGTTGATATCGATAAAGATAAGGCGGTAAATCTTTGTGTTTATCAGTTCGTTTTGTACCCATATTTATATTACGAAGGTGAGCTTATAACCGTCGTTCCTTTTAGTTACGTTCGATTGTTACATACTGGATTACGTTATGCATCGCCAAATAAGTCAGGGAATATTGTCGCTTTTCTGGCAGCCTCTATTTGCTCAGGCTCATCAACTACTACGACTTTCGCTGCACCAATGCCCATAAGCAAACGTTTAAGTTCCTCTTCCTCTAACTTCGTCAGTTCAAGCATTGAGTGAACGATTAACAAAGGCTTCAATGTAAGCCCAGGTTGCTTTGCTTCCCGTAGCATCGAACCCACCAGCTCCGCGAAACTATCAGGATTATCTAAGAGTAGTTGCTTTACTGGTATCGTTGAAATTTTACTTAACTCTTCTCCTTGCCACATTAACTCGCATTGTTGTGTTGTTAGATGAATCACAGCTGGATTGGCGAGTACCTTTTTGTTGGCTAGGAGATCGATACGACAAGCAATACTAATGAGCGGAATGACCAGAACCATAGCTACTAAGCTTTTTAGGTTGTCATACAGCTCTGGTTGGTCAGTCATGAAATGCAGGTAATGTATCTCCAGAAATAAGAAAATACATACTATTGACATCGCATCATTTATCGTTCTTTTTTTAAGCATCTTGCTTTCTCCATTGATCTGACAATCGATGTCCATTGGTGGGTATTAAATTACACCGAGGTACTGGTTACCGCTAAGAAGAAGTTAATGCTGACTACTATAAACGACCAGAAAGTCATAATTCCAAAAAGGTAGCACCACAATTTGGTATGTGTTGAAAAGGTAACGTTGGCGTAGCTCGACCAAGTTGTTAATGTTGCAAAGGGCAGCACTACAAATGTTCCATAGATATTGCTTAGCTCAGATAGGTAGCCTGCCACCATCGCTATTAATGTTATGAATATAAACATTGCATTCACCCACCGTGAGGGTAAATTCGTCGTATTTTCGTGTACTTTCATACGAGCCCCGTCAGTTAATATGTGCGTTTCTATAGTGATGAGTAACAGGTTCCTAACTGATTTTTAAGACACATGCTTATATTATTATCTATGTTCGATATCGGCTTCAGAGTGGACTTTGTATGGCCTATGGCAATCGTCGCATTCAAATTCACCACCCGCAGGATTGCCACAAAAACCATCTTGTACTTCTCCGCAGTGAGGGCAATATAGAGCGACATTCATTGTGTGCAATTCTGTCACTGTCTTCATATTATCTTCCTAAGATTAACTGTGAGTTTGTTATACATCCCAAGACTCCCAATTTAGCTTCGTATCGAGTTTCAATATTTAGACGACGCTAGAGCAGACTGAAGAACTCAAAGGTGCTCTTCTCGATCTTTACGTTTTTGTTTGTAGGCAATTGTCGCCACTGCCGCAACGAAACCCAAGGTGAGTAAGGTTTCAACGAGGCCGAAAAGTTGCCCGTTAAAGCCAGTAACTATCATTACATGCGACCCAATGGTTAGGATGCTTAACCTGAGCAACGCTTTATCAACAGGTCCCATGTAGTCAGTGAGATCGTACTTGAGTTTGCGCATTATTGGCGACTCTCCTTAACTGCTCACGGATATAGCCTTCTTGCCACTCGATATGGCAATCAGGGTTAAACTTCTCCCCTTTTCTACTTGCCATGACTCCGGCTTTGAATTCAGTCGTGTGGTTTGTGTTAACGGTGATAGTCGGTTCGCACATCTCGCAAGCTACTGCCGACAACAAATGAGTAAACATGCCTGAGTCATGTCGCTTCTCAGTGATCTCTAAGATTCTGACCAGGGCATGTAACTCGTTACAATTGAATTTGGCCATCGTTAATCGTATGACAGGGGACCATTTCTCATATTTTTCAATGAACCCCTGCTCTCCTGAAAGAAATATTTGTTGTTCACGACATTGGTAAAGCCGTTGAGCTGTAGAAACGATTTTTATTGAAGTCATATCTTTGCCTTTAACGGGAAGGTTTGAACTGCAATTCTGTTTCGTCTGACTGGTGCTTAGGTACTGTGACCTTAGATTGGAAATACTTGCCTCGCGGCAGCTGATTACCCACAGGAACGTGCGCAATCCAGTCATCGAATGCTGGTTTAGAATTCGAGGGGAGTCGTTGCCTTATAAACGGGTCTTTTAGCGTGTCTGCCATTCTTGCTCTCTACTTTGTTAAGTACTACTGAGTTCAGTATCCAACAACCCGATACAGGCATGTTCAAATAAAGAGCTTGAATTGGAGAATAGATTGCGTATCACAAACGCGGTGGGTAGAAATTAGCAGGCGATTCTAGGTAAGTCGCTCCATTTAGTGGTGTATTGCGGAGACAGCATTTCGCGGCGCATACCCCAAGACTGTCTTGTAGGTGTTCCTTGCGCAGCCAGAAAGATAGTGTCCATTCCATACTTTGCGTTTATCTGATCAAACGAAGCCATTAACTTTGCATTATTGGGTTGTGGGTTAAATAGGTCAGCTTGCTCATGTCTTCCGTCAACGAGGTCAATCAGCCCAACACCGACTTTGTAGTACTGAACACCTTCTTTGTAGAGTGTTTTGGCCAGAGCACAGGCCGCACTGGTTAAGGTATCCACATCAGCTGTCGCGTACTCAAATTTGTGAATCGCTTTGAAACTAACCGGCTTTTCGTCAAAAGGTGAATTTCCTGCAAAGCAAACCAACACTTTACAAAGTGACTGTTGAGCACGGATCTTTCGCGAGGCAATGCCCACATGCAGACTGATAGCTTGTCTAAGCTCATCGAATTCCGTTATGCGCTTACCCAGACTGCGGGTAGAAAAAACTTGTTGTTTGTCTGCTCTTGCTATGTCGAATGGAATACACTTTTCACCATTGAGCTCCCGTATCGTTCGCTCAACACCGACATCGAATTCTTTTCTCGCTTTTGAAGGTGAAAAATTTGCTAGTTGCGCTGCGGTAGTGATCCCCATAAATTGCAATGCTTTCGTTCGCTTGCGACCAATCCCCCAAACTGAACCCACATCAATAGCCTGGAGAACCCGTTGGGTTTCTTTCACTGAATCTAAAACACATACCCCCTGATAACCAGGGAGTTTTTTCGCTGCGTGGTTGGCTAATTTTGAGAGGGTGAGCGTCGGGCCGGTTCCCACACAGACCGGGATCCGACACTCTTTCCATATTGCTTTTCGAATTGCGGCCCCATGCTCTCGTAAACAAGGAATGTTTATGCACTTGTCCAGATTTAGGAAGCTTTCATCGATTGAATAGATCAGTTGTTCAGGTCCAAAACGTGCAATCACTTGCATCATCCGCAAGCTCAAACTGGAGTACAGTTCATAGTTAGATGAGAAGACTGTAACGCCATGTTGCTCACATAATGCCTTGATTTTAAAGTAAGGTTCGAACTTTGGAATGTTCAACGCCTTCGCTTGATTGTTTACCGCAACGGCACAACCATCATTGTTACTGACGGTGATAACCGGCTTTCCACGTAAATCAGGTCTGAAGACTTGATGACACGAATTGTAGAATGAATTGCCATCTATTAATGAATACATGCTTAACCCTAAAACATAGTTGATACACGGTGGAGTCTGATGGAACTCGCTAATACCCCTTCTATTGCGAAGGAGTCTTGTTCATCAATTCTTACCGGCTTCATTGATTCATTCGCACTCAGCAAGCGACGTCCTTTGATATCTAGAATTTTACAAACCAGTTCACCGTTTAGATTGGCAATGATAATATCGTGGTCTTTCGCAGTAAGGGCTCGATCTACAATCAATACATCACCTGAAAAAATCCCAACTCCTTGCATGCTATCTCCCTGTGCCAGCGCTAAAAAAGTTGATGACGGGTGTTCCACCAGCAATTCATCAAGGCTCAATTCCAGTTGTTTATATTCTGCAGCTGGGGACTCAAAACCCACCACGCCTGCACTCACTGGATAAGTTAATATATTCATAATTTATACTGGTTATTTATACAGTACAATTCTAGCCCCGAATCTAGATAAAAGGCAAGAGAATGTCTCAGTAGGTAACTAGCGCTATAGAATTTAAGGTGAGACAGAGGTTGAGAGGGCGACATTATGAACAAGAGCCTATATACAATAACATAATATGATATTGTGCATATTTAGGTTTCACCTAAACGATGTTAAGTTGTTTAAATCAAAGGGAAAGTTAAGAGGTCACTATGCCATTAGTAAGGTTTGCAATATTAGTTGTTGTACTATTTTTCGCTTGGTTAGCTTTAGTCCACATTTTCAATGACTATGGTGCTGGCGTAGGTCTAGTCTGTTTGGGGTTGTTTGTTTTTGTGGGTCGGAAGTTATCAAAGAGAACGCTGGCAAAACTTCAGTCTCGCCAGCAATAAATCGTTTACTCGCACACAACACCATCCCCGTCTCGGTCAGACATGAATGCGTATGCCGGGTCATGAGCCGTTACTGGTGCAATCCCATGATTTCGAGCTTCGGCACAAGTGATACGTCCGTTGTTGTTGTCATCATACAAGGACAACGCATGCCCCGTAGATTGGGTGACGTATTTAGTTGGAGCGCTTCCAGCAGGTGCATAGAACACCATTTCAAAAGACGGGCAATTATTGATAACACTCTCCAACGTGTTCGCTTCGACTGGATTTACACTAAGGCCATACTTAGTTTTTATCTCAATGACACGCAACGCGAACCAACATTGGTTTCTTGGCGGCAACCACTCGCCAGCGTCCAAGCCACATTTTCCAGTAGAACTACAACGGTTCACAGCTGGGGATGCTAGGGTCAAGTTCAATAGATCTGTTGCAAATGCTTTTCTTGTTTCAGGGCTTGCCGCACAGAGTCCACTGTCATGCCCTTCACTGGCTGCAATGATGTGTTCGATGTCTGTCTCTGAAGTTGATTGGTAGTAGGTGCCAGTATAAGGGCCATAAATCTGACCTCCCATACTATCGACTATCGCTGACTCTACTGAAGCGGGATATGGGTATTGGCTTTTCTTATCGTATGGTGAACATCGATGCTCTTCCTTAACTACCAACCCACGCCACATTTCATTTCCCAGTGATGAAAACGAAGCAAGTAAAACAACCAAATACATTGAACTGCGAATAATCCCCATCATAACGTTCTCTATTTATTTACGTTACATTGTCACTAAGACCAGCAGCCCGATAGAATCTGGGACCACAAACGCTGCCCCTTTTTAAGTCCACGTATACCCAACTCTTTTGATAAACTTGCAGCAGTGTAATGCACTCCCGACTCCAACATATATGCGGCCATCTCTTGAGTGCTCATCTTGTTGTGAACCTTACTTGGTGTTGTTGTATTCATGGCCATTACACCTCTGTATAGTTACCGGAATCATACTCACGCATAATGGCAGTCTCGGTGAATTCAAGCACTTGTACTTCGCCATCTATCCCACGCGTTTTATCGGAAAATCGCACACGAAGTGTTACTTCAGTATCATCGATAATAGTCGCATGAATTCTTTGTCCATCAGGTGCATAACCTCTACCAGTATTAAATGTCAGTTCGCCTTGCTTCGTTTGCATATCTCAGTTCCTTCAATTGGCTTTGGATTAGATATACAACATCGATGTGTTCTATTAAGCACATTGTCATCACAAGGTTGTGGTTCAACCGGTATTGTGTGTTGCTGTTAGTAGCGGAATATTAGATATTACTAAGGCTATCTATTGTTATATCGAAATTTCAGGAAGTTAACAGATGTCTAAGCAGCTCAAACCTGGTGGTCTTCAATACGTGTCTCGTGTCCTAGCAAACAAATATGATGTTTCCCTGTCCACATTCGTACTGATTGATGCCACTCGAAATGGCAATATTATGACCGAGATAGCAGAGCTCTACGGGGTCAATAGAGATGGTAAGGATTCGTATCAATTTCTCAGTGACTTGGTTAAACATGCCAACAAGAAATCCTCTCTTCCAATTTTCAACGTCACGAATATGACGAGATATGACTTAATAGCAATGGGAATTGATCCCGTTTCAGGAAGACGTCCTCGTTGGCTGTCATTGACCAGCTACGGTATGACGATTCTCAAAGACTTCGACAAATTGATGTATGAATAAGGATCTAACAATCAGAGCCTTTTAATACACGCTATTTAATCAGGACCGACTCTCGCTTTATCGGCTTTTCATTGAAGCGAATTTTTACGATGTGGTTATTCTCAAACCTCTGCTTACCTATAAGATCACGATACTGTTGATAGGATTTTCCCTTGAGGCCACAGTGATTGACGTAGATAGCTACTTTATACACGGTGAAGTCGAGCCAATTTTTACGTTTCTTGTTCACATCGATGACTGCATCACTTAACGTTATTTTTAGTAGCTCCCATAACTTCCCACTAATTACGTGTGTGTTGACGCTGAGTGAGTAAAATCCACTACCATTCAATGCGCTAGTAAACATCGTCATTTCTCTGATCAGTTGGTCTTTTTTGCCTTTTATTGGTTTGTAAGGGTCTGCCAAATGGAGGGTTATATCTGATGCATGTTTCCAACGATTAGTGATCGGATACCACTCCAGCATCAATATCTCGGTGCTACCGAATACTAATTTTATCGGTGTCATTATCACCCAAGTCATGAACGCTACCAATAGGACAAGAGCATAGTTCCAGCCCGATAATAAGCAAGGCCATAGATTCTCTAAGGCCAGGTTCTCGCTATAATTTTTATTGATA
Source organism: Vibrio sp. 10N.261.51.A4 (assembly GCF_041471945.1). Classification (NCBI taxonomy): domain Bacteria; kingdom Pseudomonadati; phylum Pseudomonadota; class Gammaproteobacteria; order Vibrionales; family Vibrionaceae; genus Vibrio; species Vibrio sp. 10N.261.51.A4. The sequence goes on along the minus strand of NZ_JBFRPJ010000044.1, from coordinate 1,443 downwards.
AAGGTGTCGTTCCAATTGAATGAATCAAGTGCAAACAAGAGTAGATAAAAAACAGAGAACTTCGTCATAAGTTTGGCCGTCTTACAGAAACGGTGCCAATATTCGGAATGAAACATAGAGAGGTTCATGTGCGTCGGATCATCGAGCACTATCTTTTCATAGGCGATGTTTCTAATGGCTTTCGCCTGTACGAGTGAGACGCCCATTGCGACTATGAACACATAATCACCAAAATAACAGCTGAGTAAGATACACAGAGTCGGAATGATGTATTTCAGGGTTTGAATAACTACCGTGATGACGTTCATTACGTAATCAGTTAAGAGCGTGAAAGTTGGTTTTAACATAAGAATGTATTCCTTTTGATTTAAACCTACTTAATTTTTCCGAGATCGCAAAATTTTTTTTTCATATCCTGTAGGAGAGGAATAAAGTTTCATACTAAGCAGTCAAGTAACCCTGTTTGTACCGTTCTAAATGATACTCACCCAGAAATAAAGATTCATACTAATTCCTACTACAAAGTCTGAGTCACGCTACAACTGAGTAATAAAGTATCATACTGGTTGTCTTGGGCATCCACAGATTGATCGGCCCCATTCAAACACGTTTCTGGACATAAACGTTTTAGTGATTTTACTAATTTAGCATTTCATGAATAACTAAAAGTATGGAAAGTCGCTTACTCGAGTGTCCAGTACCTCTGGAGCAGATCAGTTTGTTATGTGCTAAATGGCGGACACTTTTTTAATGAAATCACTTACTGTCGAATGTAGTTTTTTTTGCTCTGCATGTAATGCATCATAAGCCTCGAAAACACTCATTGCATCATTCTCAACGGCTATATCAATTTCTCGATCTTCTTTTTGGAAGGCTTCAATAGCCTCAATCAACTCTTTGTTTAGTAATGGTTTATATACATCCAAAGATTCATCAATTACTTTCTTGAATTTTTTGTATGCATCAGGAGAATCATCAAGCTCAGAGTCATCGATAGGTATACCTTGTTCAATATAAAAGGCTCTATCGGCATATAGTGCTGTTCTTTTCATTTCAGATGAAAGTGCTCTAGAAAGACTGAGTAAATTTTCTTTATTAATTTCCCAAACCCTCTCTCTCTTTTGCTGCCTAACTGAGTCATAATGTATCGCTGTTGCGAATATAGTCGCTGTCGCTATTACGACATTAATCGATAAACTACTATCAAGTTCAAAATTAAGATCTAAAGCAACATACCAAATAGTTGCTGTAAATCCTGTAACTATTCCTAGAACATATTTGACCAAGTTTTACTCCTCTGAATTAGTCCATGTAGCCGCATTAAGTTGTGAGCAACGCAGACCACTGAACCTAAACGATTGTGCCGTAAACACTAAATTCAAAGCAAACCAAAAATGCCAAGCGTTGGGAATCCGTCTTAAATGCTTTGTATGGATAATAAGC
>NZ_JBFRPJ010000043.1:0-200 GCF_041471945.1 Vibrio sp. 10N.261.51.A4 | reverse complement strand
TTTAAATTGTTAAAGAGCTTGTTCTCTAAAAAGAGAACGCTTTCAGTGCCTTAGCACTTAAGCAGGACGCGTATAATACGCTTTCTACTTTGAAAGTCAACATAAAATACTAAGAAAACTTAGAACTCTATGGTGACTTGTCTACTTAATAGACAAAGTCGAACTTTTGTCTTCACTTTTAAAAAAGTGAAAATAAATTT